>JBAURA010000718.1:0-5840 GCA_049580985.1 Chloroflexia bacterium | reverse complement strand
GGGAGGACGGATTTGATTGGCTTGAGGGTATCGGGGTGTGGATTGGCTACCCCGACTGGATTATGCCCAGGCTGCTTACCTATGCCGGCCTGGGATACCTGCTTGCCAGGCGCAAAGGGCTTCTTCTTGGTATCGGCATCAGCGTAATAGTAGCTCTCGCGGACAGCGTACTCTATTGGCTGATGTTCCTCCCCGGCAGGGGCGATTTCGAAGCCCCACCATTGCGGATCGTACTCGAATACGAGTGGCCTGAGGTGCTACGCGCTTTGTTGCTGGAAGTGAGCATTTTAGGCTGCATCGCCCTGGCCGGGGCGACGCTTACCCTGGTTCACTGGCCCTCCAGGTCTGTAGTGAAAAGGCGACTCTACACGGTACGCCGGATAAATCCCCCTAGCAGGGCGGCTAGAGGTTACTCACTTTCCGTGCGGCCAATCTCCGGTCCTACAGACTTGGACAGGTTTTGAGATAGGCTCACATCTAGTCAGCCTCGTGATTTGTTGCACTCCCGTTCATTAGTTACATCTCTCGCAAGGAAGGCTGGCTTGGCAAATGCACAGGCCCCACCGCATCGTATACTAATGTGTATCAACTGCGTGTACCTCTAAAGGAGAGGCAAGGGGTGAGCACATGCTATATGGCGGCGTAGAAGCGGGTGGCACCAAGATCGTATGCGCGGTCGGCACGGGGCCGGACGACTTACGCGCCGAGACCCGCTTGCTTACTACCACACCGGACGACGTTCTTGGGCGCATCGTCTCCTTCTTCCGGGCACAGCACGAAATCTCGCCGCTGGCCGCTATCGGCATAGGCTCGTTCGGGCCGGTATCGCTCGCGCCCGGCGCGCCCGACTACGGGCATATCACCTCCACCCCCAAGCCCGGCTGGCCCGGCACCAACCTTGCGGGCACGGTCGAGCGCGCGTTGCGGGTGCCTGTTGGCTTCGATACCGACGTCAACGTGGCGGCTTTGGGAGAATGGCGCTGGGGCGCGGCCCAGGGCCTCGACACCTTCCTCTACATCACCGTCGGCACCGGCGTCGGGGGCGGCGGCCTCTCCAACGGTCGCATGATGCACGGGCTGGTGCATCCAGAAATGGGCCACATCCTCATCCCCCACGATTGGCAGGCCGACCCTTTTCCCGGCCACTGCCCCTTCCACGGCGACTGCCTGGAGGGTTTGATCAGCGGCCCCGCTATAGAAGAGCGCTGGGGCGTGCCGGGCGAAAACCTGCCGTCAGATCATCCTGCCTGGGTCCTGGAGGCTCACTACCTTGCCCTCGCCTGCGTCAACTTCATCTGCACCCTCTCGCCCCAGCGCATCATCCTGGGCGGCGGCGTTGGGTCGCAGCCCCAACTCTTCCCGCTCATACGGCGGGAGGTCCAGGCCCTGCTCGCGGGCTATATCCAGGCCAAAGAGATTACCACGAACGACATAGAAAGCTACATAGTGCCTCCCGCCCTGGGCGCGCGCGCGGGCGTGCTGGGTGCTATCGCCCTTGCCGAGCGGGTGGCACAGGAGAAATGAGTGAATATGAAGCCTGAGCATACGCAGCCAACATAGCCAACACAGCACCCACGGAAGCGTATAAATGGTGGCAGACCGGGATCATCTACCAGATCTACCCGCTATCCTACCAGGACACGAACGGAGACGGCTTCACGCTCGACCTCACGTCGCTCGGTGCGAGTGGGCACATCCTACTCTCCACTCACCGCGATAGGCACGGGGAAGAAGACCTTGTGAACTTCCAGTTGCCTGGGAACGAGGGCATCGTCGCCAAGTTATAATTCCATCGTATTTACCAAATGTAGAGGTAGCATACCTCTCCCAGCCTCGGAGGGGCGTAAGAAAGTAGCCACATGGCGTTAGCCTGTGGATCAAGCCCCAATGTTTATTAGAGTAGCCCCGGAGGGGCGTAAGACAGGGTGTTATTTATGGTTATTCCCACAGATAGCGTTCGTCATAGGGAATGCCATGCCTTTGGAGGAGGGCGACGAATTCGTCCTGAAAGGTGAGCTTGCGGTGGTGCTCCTCCTGGCGCTCGATGTAGCTCTCCACATCTTCGATGGAGGAACGGCTTACGCTGAACGCGCCGTAACCTTGCTGCCACCCAAACCTGGCATGGTCAGGCCATTTCTCATGGGCCCAACGCGATGAGTTGGTTTTGAGGACGCGCACAAGCTCGGAGAGTGAGATGGAGGCGGGCAGGCCGATTAGCAGGTGGACGTGGTCGCTGGTGCCGTTAATTTTGAGGGGCTTAGCGTTCAATTCGCGGATTATGCCGCCCATGTACGCGTAAAGAGGGGCCTTCATTTCGGGCGTGATGGAAGGGGCACGGTCTTTAGTGCCGAAGACGACGTGGACAGTCATGTGTATGAAGGTATGCGGCATGTCTTACGCCCCTCCGGGGCTAATCTAATAAACTGAGCTGATCCACAGGCTTACGCCGTGTGGCTACTCTCTTACGCCCCTCCGGGGCTGGGCATACCAACTTGGGACGACATCTACAGGCTTACGCCGTGTGGCTACTTTCTTATGCCCCTCCGGGGCTGGGAGAGGCATGTGTCGTCCCTATTATTTACCTTCCGGGGCACCGGTGTCCCTCCAGCCCCAGAAGGTACTTACCGGCCCAGGGCGAACAGCGCGGCGGCGTTGTCGAAGGGGTAGAGGACGAGGTACTTGCCGTCGCCCGCGGGCGCGATGCCCGACGGGATGAGCGTCCTGCCGCCCGGCTCGTATACCCACCTCCCTTGCTCCTGTCCTTCCGGGTCGTACTCGATGACCGCCCTGCCGTCGTACTGCGTCAGCAGCACGTTGCCCTCTGGCGTGCCCGTCAGGCGGTTGCCGTCGCGTGCTGTGCCTTCGCCCATGCCCCATTGCGCCAGCGGCTGGCCCTGGGGCGTGAAGCTCTGCACCCTCCTGTTGCCCGCGTCCGCCACGAAGAGGTAGCCCTGCGGCGACTCCCACACGCTCGACGGCTCGATGAACTGCCCCGGCCCGGTGCCCCGCTCACCCAGGCTCGCCACCGTCCCCCCCGCGAGGCTCACCTTGAATATGTGGTTGAAGCCCGTGTCGGTCACCCACAGGTTGCCGTCCTTCGAGGGGGCCATCCCGCGAGGGAAATAACAGGTGCAGGCGCTTATGCGCGTCTCTACCGTCCCATCCAGGCCGTACACTATGATCTGGGCGGGCGCGGAATCGAGGAACAGCAGCTTGCCCTCCCGAACCAGCATCGCCGAGCCTTCCTTGACCGGCTGATCGTCCGTGCCGATGACGTCCCACGCGGTTACCTGCGCTCCGTTCTCGTTGAACTTTCGTATCTTGCTGTCCTCTTCCGTATAGACGTAAATATTGCCCTCCGCGTCCACCGCCGCCGCCCTGGGGCGAGGCAACGCGGGAGTATCCACGACCCCGAGCACTACGCTCGGTGCCAGCCTGTCTCCTGTGAAGGCGGGGGTGGGCGGCGGTTGCGAGGTGGCCGGTGGCTGCGCTGTCGGCTCGACCACACCCTCTTTCGTCGCGTCCTGTTCAGGCACGGGTGTGGGTTGCGGCTCCGTTACTACCGCCGCCTTGCCCGCCTGCTTCCACTTCGTATCGTCCGCCTCATCGAGCGTCGGCCACCGCCCAGACGCCGGCACCTCCGGGTACCTCGCCAGGGCCGGCAGCAGGAAGTCCACCGGGATGATGAATTTATCCGTCAACGTCGGCGGCGTCCAGTAGAGGTACATGTGCGAGAAACCGTCCAGGTCCTGGTACTGAAGGCGGATGTCGTGCAGGCCCTCCGTCAAGACAACGGTCGCCGACTTTAATACGTTGGGCTGACTGTTGGCCAGGACCTCCGCCCCGTCGATAAACAGGCGCGATGTGCTAAGCTGCTCGGTGTGGAAAGCGTAGCTGCCTCCCACCGGGGTGTACAGCTTGCCCACCCACTCCACGGTGTAGGGCCTGTTGAAAGGGATCACGTGGAAGTAGAAGGAGACCTGCGAGTCTATGCGCACCAGGTCCGGCTCGCCCTCGAAAGTGTTTTCCTTGCGCAAGTATGCGGTGAGGCCACGTGGCTCGACCTTGCGGGGGTCGAAGAGCAGCGCGCTCGAAATCGGGCCCAGCGGCTCCTCTTCCTGCGACATGAGGAGCCGGGTGAAATCGGCCCTGGCCCCTTGCGTGCCCGACAGTACCACGCTGTGCAGGCCCGCGCCCAGGAAGATCTCCTCTCCCATCAATACCTGTGCGCCGTCGAGCATGACCTGGGGCGCTTGCCCCGCCGTGCTGTCCCACCCGAATTTGTAGGGCGCGTACTGGTCGATCTTAAGCGTGGCCGCGCTATGCGCTTCGTCAATGACCTGCGTGCCGCGCACGCTCCTGATGTCCTCCGGCGAAATCACTATGTTGTACAACTGGGGGTCCTCGCCGCTGGGCCCGTATATCATGTTCACCTCGGCGTTCGGGTAGAGCCTCTTGATCACGAGCACATCCGCCTCGTCGGTCGGCCCGAACAGGACGGCCACCTTCTGCTCTTCGACAAAGGGAAGGATGTGGCCGCCCGGCCATACCTCAGGCTTTTTGTCAGGTGCGAGATAGCGGCTGGTGGGGGTGCTGGTGCGGTCGGGGCTGATGTACACGCGGTACTCGTCGCCGAAGCTCGCCAGCAGCTCGCCCAGCGCCCGGTTGGTGCCCCACATCTCCAACCACACCGACATATCGTTCATCTGCCTGTTGAAGTACTTGTCCGTATTCGCGAAGCCGGACCAGAGTGGCAGCAGCAGCACCGCGCCGGCGACCGCCAGGTGTGGAACGTTCGCCAGGTTGCCCCTCAAGCGTGGTGCGCGCATGGGCGCGGCTCTCTCCTTGCTACGATTGCGCCACCATGCCAGCGCGGCGGGGATGCGCGCGTCGAGGGTGGCCCATATCGCTCCCAGGAATATAGAGGCCACCAGCGCCGACACCACGCTGTTCTCCAATGTGCGCAGGCTTTGCGGGGCTTCGAACACCAGCGACAGCACCCCGCCCGACAGGGAGGCCCCGAACCACACCACCGGGAACAAATATTGCCACCGCCGGATCCTCAGCACGCACGCCGCCAGCCCCGCTAAGAAGAGGGAGGCGGTCAGCCAGTCGAGCATCGGCTCCCCAGGCAGGTTGTGCCTGGGATTGGAGTCCCCCCTGAAATTGAACATATATAGGTGGCGGCGTATGCTCTCCGCGAGGGCGTCGGACCTCCCCTCGCTGCCGGTGGGAGAGAAGATGGTCACCGCGCTTGCCCGGAGGGTGAACGTCTCGGGGTGCTGCACGGCGAACGTGCCCAGCGGGATAAAGGTGAGCAATGCGCTGACCACGAACGCCGCTATGCCCGCCCGCACCGCCCGGAAGAAGCGCATGCGCTCGGTAATGAGCCTGTAGGCGAACAGCACAACGAGCACGGCGGGCACGACCTGCGAGGCCAGGTAGGTCTGCAACGCCAGCCCTATGAGCACCCCCGCCCCGGCGTAGTAGCCGAGGCGCCCGGTGCGCAACCCCTGCATGACGCACAAGTAGACGCCCAGGTCGAGTGCGAAGGTGGGCATGGGGTTCACGCCGATCCTGCTCCAGTTGATATGCCAGGCCGATGCCGCCAGCAATCCCCCGGCCAGCAGCCCTACGCGCCAGTTGTAGAGCCTGGTGCCGAGCACGTACAGCATCGGGATCATGAGGGAGCCGCCGATGGCGGGCAGCAGCCTTAATTCCCATATCCCCGCGCCGGACAGCTTGATGATGATCCCCAGCATGTAGAGGTAGATCGTGCCCATCGTATAGAAGCCGCCGATGAAGGTGTGATGCACGGCATCCGGCTCCAGTAGTTGCTG
>JBAURA010000717.1:0-11834 GCA_049580985.1 Chloroflexia bacterium | reverse complement strand
GCGGGGAGGGGTTGGGGTGGGGTCTTTGAGGGCATTCCAGGT
The DNA here is from genome assembly GCA_049580985.1 of Chloroflexia bacterium. Lineage (GTDB taxonomy): Bacteria > Chloroflexota > Chloroflexia > QHBQ01 > JADMIH01 > JADMIH01. Next base: position 11,792 of record JBAURA010000717.1, on the reverse strand, counting down.
GAGCTAAGGCACGAATCTTGAATTCGGGATGTCTCAAGTTTACTCAGCTTTTCCTAGCGAATACGCACCTTATAGTCGGCGATGCGCGCGCGTATCTCGTCGTGATTGGGAAGAGGCCGGGGACCTACGATGCCGGCGGCAGACGCGCTTCCAAAGCCATTGTAGCCCCGGTTGCTGGGCATCACCCTGGATATAAGGCCTTCCTGCACGGCGTAGGCGGCGGCCTGCTGGCGGTTGCGTAGCTGTAGCTTGTCGAGGATGTTGCGCAGGTGGACCTTCACCGTGTTCTCTGTGATGATGAGTTCGTTCGCTATATCCCGGTTGGTGGCGCCTTTCGCTACGAGGCGGAGCACGTCCTTCTCGCGGTCGGTGAGCGCATCGATGCCCTTCGCCTCCTGGAGGTCGCGCCTGCGCGCCAGGTGAGTGAACTCCTGGAGCACTTTGGTGAACATGCTGCTGGAGAAGTAAGCGCCCCCCTGGGAAAGGGCCTGCACCGCCTGCACCAACTCGTCCAGGCTGCTGTTCTTGAGAATGTAGCCCTTCACCCCCATCTTGACGGCGGCCAGCACGTCGTTGTCGTCTTCGGAAGATGTGAGGATAGCGACGGTGGTGTCGGGATATTCGGCCATTATATCGTACACGGTTTGCAGCCCATCCACACCCCTCATGTATATCTCCATGAGGAGCACCTGGGGCTGCAAATCGTGCATCATACTTATCAGTTCAGCGCCGTCTTTGGCCTCGCCCGCGATCTGAATGTCGATCTGCCTGGCGAGCAAGCTGGACAGGCCCTGGCGGAAGAGATCGTGGCTATCGGCGATGACTACTTTGATCGGTGCTTTGTCCATATATCTCCATCCTGAGTTCGCGCCCCAAGAATGCAAAGCGAAACATGGCAGCAGCGTGCGCGACTGACCAGGAGCGTGTCCTATTGACTATAACAAAGCGCCGAGAGCGAAGTCAACAGAGGGGGTTATGACATAGGTACTACTCACCCACGGGAGAAAGTACGTCCCACGCGTAAGGACTGTCCGGAAGGGCGTTTCGGAGGGCTATTATCCCCAAGGAAGATTAGGAGTACTCACCACTGTTGGCTAGGACTGCTAATACCACGGTCGGTTGTCGGTTGTCGGTTGTCAGTTGTCGGAGGCTGTACCGTCTACTGGCAACCGACAACTGACAACCGTCAGCTGGCAAGCTGAATCACAGCAATAGCATCGTCCCCCAGGAGGCGGCGGATGCGGGCTTCCAGTTGGTGGCTATAGCGGACCCCCCAGGAGAGGCTCGCTGAGGTCCACCTGCCCCGGATGTACGGGACCCTGATGGTGACCGTATCGGCCCCAGGGTGCTCCTCCAGCAGACGCTTCAGGCCTATCACGCTATCGATCACCGTCTGGTCTTCCTCGGCGTCGGGGATGCTGATGATGAGCGTGAAGGCCGGCGGTTGGGCGGGCGCGGAGGGTTGAGGCGCGCGTTGCGTATCGGAGGGTTGGCTAGCCACGATCCTGAGGTCCGGGCGGGCAGGCTGCGAGGGCTTCGCGGCTTGCGCCGTTTCCCTGGCAGTAGCCGCGCCCCTGGCTGCCCTGGTCTTGATAGTGATGCTGTAGCTCTCCTCCGTCCCACCCCCGCTGAACTGCGCAATATGCTCGCACAGCAGGTACAGCTCCCCATCCTGGTGCGCCTGCACGCGGGCCGTCACCGCCACAACGCTATTCTCGACCCACAGAGCAGCGTGGCGCTTGTAGTTGGGCGGAAAGGCTACCATCTCGATAGTACCCTGGGGATCGTGCAGCGTACCCACCGCCAGCGTGTCGCCGTCCTCGGCTCTGAGGAAGGCTATCTCGCACAGGAGGCCCACTATATGAATGCTTGTGCTCATCTGCTCATGTCCGACGCTTCCGGTGGAAGTGAGGCGCGCGCGCAAGCCGCCTGAGGCTTCGAGCGCCGAAATGAGCGCATCCATCTCGTTCGCTTCCGTGAATGTCACACCCAGGTGCTCGCGCTCCCATTGGCGGCGCAGATAACGCTCGTATATCGAGGGCGCCGTGTGGGCAACCTGGAACGAGGTCTGTGCGTTATCGTCACGTAGGTCCTCCTCCACGGGAGGAGGCACATCCGGGGCGCTGAAGAGGTCAAGCTGGTTGGCTGAGGCCGTGCCGCGCTGCTTTGCTCGTGCTTCGGCCCACTCGAAGAGCGCGGGCAAAGCCAGCAGCATGGCATGGCGGTCCCGAGGGCGGTCGCCGAGGGTATCACACCCACCGGCCATCACGAGAGCGCGCACCTGGGATATGCCGAGGCCGGAGGAAAGCGCCGCCTCAACTACGCCCGCCAGCGAAGTAAAACCGCCGTCTGGTCGCACCCCGACAAAACGCTTGGCCGATGCCGCGCTCCAGCCTGGAAGCATCCCGAGACCCCACACCACCGACCAGCCTTCTCCGTCGCGTTGGACTATCGGGTATTCAAGGCTGAAGCTCACGTGCGGAGGCTCCAGCTTGACACCTGGCTTGCGGGCTTCGTCGGCGATAGGAGCTACGGCAGCCCCCTCGCCGCGCCGCCACGCCCCACCGAGCATCCCCGCGAAGTAGGCCGAAGGGTGTTGCGATTTTAGAGCCGCCGCGAGCGCCTCCGGCTCGGAACCGGCAGGGGGAAGCGCGAGGCCCGGCAACGGATAGCGCAGAGCAAGCTCCATCCCCGCGTGGAGCCCATCCAGCGCGGGCGATGAAGGCATGTGGAGGGCAGGATAGCCCAGGTCGGCGAGGCGCTCCGCCGGCCAGGGAGCGTAGGGCGAGCTATCTCCTGTGCGGTACAGCAGGGGCGACCACGATGCGAGCGTGTCGCTGCCATACACGGCGCGCGGAGCAACGAGCGCCGTTTCGTGGTCCACCACGAACGTCAGGGGTGCGCCTTTCAGAGCCAACGCAAGCTGCACTAGCTTGGATGCAGGACCGTCCCCAGGCATGTTCGCTACCGCTTGCCATCCTTCATCTACGGCGGGCAAGATCAGACTTCGCAGGAGGTCGCTTTCTATGCCGAGCACGCTTGCCGAAGCTCCCAGGGCTTGCACGGGCGTGATGTCCAGCGCGCATACAGCCTGGGCCACCCTATCTTGCCCATATTCTTCGGACATACGGCCCAACAGGATGCTGCGCCCCGACGCTGGAAGCATCATGCCCGGAAAGGCATGTGCTCCCGCTTGCTCGTCGAGAGCAGATTCGGCCCCGGCGGGGTTATCGAGGGCAATCCCCAACGCATACGCCAGCATGGAGCCGTCAGCCGCATCATAAGGCACCGGAGTATTTACGTCTTGCGCGCGGGCTGCCAGCGCGGCCAGGGCAGTCCACGCGCCCGCGCTTCCCCAACCACCCGTTGCGCCTATCTCACGAGCCAGCCGGTCGTGCGCTTCCGGCGGTAGGACCTCGACGCCGACTAGACGCGCCAGGCGCTGCTCCGCGATTTCCAGCAGGGCGGCGCGACCCCGCTCATCGTCCGGCACTTCGAAAGGCCAATTGCCATGTTGCACCGTCAGCCCTGCTATATGCATCGCGTTCTCGATAGCGCCCGGCCAACGCTCATACAGGGCGAGCGCCTCGTCGGGAGAGCGCAAGTAGTCGTAGCCGTGGCGGTCGGAGGCGATAGAGGTTGACGACCCGCCATCCCCGTGGGGCCACCCTGCGCGCGTGCGTGCAACTTTGAGGGCTTCGCACGTGGGAGCATCGCCAGGCTGGAGGTAGCGGGCCGGAGGCAAGGCCACCAACGGCAGGCCCAGCGCCTCGGCTTGAGCAGACATGGCCTCAACAAGGGCGGTATCACCCGGTCTACCGGAGTGGGGCAGGCCAATATAGACAGAGTCCTTGAAGACGGACCTGAGAGCAGTTGCCCATACTTCCGCTTTGCGCGCCTCGGCACCGGCGAGGGGTTGAAGCGCGCCGGCTTCGTCGCCTCCCAACACGATCAGCAGGAGGCCCTGGCTGTGAGTGGCGAGCGCGTCCCAGGGGATCGCATGCTCGTGGGCGGGCCAGCCCGTGTAAGCGATCGCAGCCAGGTGGGCCAGGTTGCGCGCGCCTTCGGGAGAGCGGGCCAGCAATAACGCACCCTGTACCGCCGGTTCGGGAGGCGTCCTCCCTTTCCGGTTGCTCTCCGGCGGGAGCTTGATATCGGCCTCCATACCGTAAACCAGCCCAAGGCCATACTGGCGGGCGGCGCGGTGCATCTCAGGCCACCCCGCCAGTGGCGAGCGGTCAGCGATACCGATGGAAGTGTAGCCAAGCTCCCGCGCCCGCGCGCACCATGCCGATGCCGATGCCGGGCCACCGGCGCGGCTGAAATGGGTGTGGACGCCCAGATATGTGAAATCGCTCATACATGGCGATTATATGCCGAGGTCATACGGCTGTGCGGATCGTGTGGATTGGCTGTGGATACAGGCGGAGGGCATTACTCCTAGTAACTCTCTCACCCCATCCATATCCATCTCCGTGCCTCTGTGCCTCCGTGGTTCAACAATAACCCTCTGCGTCCTCCGCGTCTCTGCGGTGAAATCGATAACACCTCTACCATCCACATCGCTGTTCCGCTACTTTCCATTCGCGACTGATTGCTCATGACGCATGGCCCTTGACGCATCAGCATAACCCCTGCAAACGTAAACAGCACGCCATTGCATCAGCCTTGAATCGACGCATACCGACCCGCCCCCTCCGCATGTACTTGTGATATACTGCGAGTACAAACCCGGCATATCTATTTTAGCTTGGTAACATCACTATGTTGCCCGCTAGCAGCGGTGTTAATCCGTTCCGTACCTGCCGGTAAATCCGGAAATCACCATTTGGAGCTAGCGTTTCGGATGGTTCAGAATATCGTTCTCACGCCGCGCCGATTGCGCGAATGAGAAGGAGCATGTTGCCTTAGCAACCTCACTAAGGAGATGAGTTGCCATGAACACCGTAACCCCTACCCCGGCCTCCGCTGCTCGTCCCCGGTTGGACCGCTTCCTGATCGCCATCCTTATCGGTCTTGCCGCCCTCTTCCTCGTGGCCGGTCTCGCCGCTATCTTTCGCCAACCCCCCGCCGAGCTACCTGCCGATTCGCCGGGCGGCACCGTCCAGCGCTTCTACAACGCCATCCTTCAGAAGGACTACGACAGCGCCTACCTCCTTCTGAGCGACACCATGACCGACAAACCCACCCAGGACGAATTCGCCCAGCACAACGCCTCCCAGGCATCCTTTAACAGCGCGCAACAGAATGGCCGCGTCCGCATCGAAACCGACACCATTCGCGACGATACGGCCGTTGTCACAGTCAGTATCACCCAATTCTACAACGATTCCAGCCCCTTCGGCGGCTCCAATCAATACACCTCCACCGAAACGTTCACGTTGCGCAAAGAAAACGGAGGCTGGCGCATCACAGAGATGCCCTACAACTATATCCCCTACAGGTGATCCGGGTCCACTCCAGGAGGTCCGCCATGCACGTCGTACGCAGAGTCTATCTCTATCTGATTAGCTTCATCAGCCTCATGATGGTGCTCTCAGGCGCTTCCAATCTCTTGAGGCTTCTCCTCGAAGGGGCCTTCGGCCTCTCGCGGCAGGATTTCGGCTTCTTCGGCGGCGATTACTGGCGCAACCAGTTCAGCCTCTGGGGCGCTACTCTCTTCGTTGGCGCGGTGGTGTGGGCCATCCATTGGTTTTTCGCCCAGCGCACCGTGGCCTCCTCAGACCCCGACGCCGATGACGAACGCCGTTCCGTCCTCCGAAAACTCTTTATCTACGCGGTGCTCGCTGTCTGCCTGTGGCAGGTCGCCTTCGCGACTTCGGGCATACTTATGGCTCTCATGTGGCCCTTCCTTTCCACCGGCGACGCCTTCGCCTCCTTAATTAGTTCGTCCTTCCCTCAGTTGATCATTTACGGCATCGGTGGCATGTACTACTGGTCTATTCTCCGGCAAGATAACCAGGCCACGCCCGAGGGAGCCCGCGCTGCTACGATCAGGTGCTGGTACACCTATCTGGTCAGCTATGTCGCGCTCTCTGTGCTTATGGCTCAGCTCACTTCGCTCGCCCGTTTTCTCTGGCAATTCGCCACAGACCCCGCCCACCCCTGGTCGCTCAATAACTACTGGATACCTCCCGCCATCGCCGCCGCCGTACCCTGGATCATCGTAGCCGGGGCCATCTGGCTGTTCCACTGGAACGCCGCCCAGCAGCAAATGGTTGCTTCCGAGGAGGAGCAGCGCTCAACTCTCAGGAAAGTCTATCTCTTTGCCCTGACCCTCCAGACGGCTGTCGTCACGCTCGGTAGCCTTGCCATCTTGCTGAATAGCCTCCTGCGCGTCTTCTGGGGTACAGACCCTGTGGGCAATACGGGCGAATCGATACTTACCGCCGCTGGCGCCCCCCTCGCGAGCGCCCTCGTATACGGGGCCTTCTGGGTCTACCACCGGCTGGTCATCCGCTGGGATGCCTCCCTCATCGTTTCTCAGGTCTCTTCCCGGATAGCAATACTTCAGCTTTACCGATATATGGTGGCCCTCATTGGCCTGGCGTTCCTGGCCGTCGGCGTTACCGATATGCTCCGGCTGCTGATCGACCAGTTGCTGGGCGGCACCGACATTGTATCCATGAGCCCGCAGGCCTGGGGAGATCACCTCAGCTTCGTTGCCACTACGATTATCATCGGTACCATCACCTGGCTGGCTACCTGGCTGCCCGTACAGCGCGAAGCGCTCTCCCCCGGTGCCGAATTGGCGCGCTACTCCCTGCCTCGCCGCCTCTACCTGGTCCTGGTCCTCTTCTTCACAGTCACAGCCCTCCTCACCAGCGCCGCCTGGCTCCTCTACCAGTTGCTGCGCTTTGTCGGTGAGCCTGTAAGCTCCTGGATCGGCAATGCCAGCCTGGCGCTCGCCACCACCATCACTGCCGGCACGCTCCTTGCCTACCACGCCTCCATCCTGCGCGCTGACCAGCGTGCCCGCCCGGCTCCCCTTGCCCCCATCCTGGCTCCTCCCCCACCGCCCGCCCTCCCTGCAACGATCCTGCTCCTCCGGGCCGACAACCCTTCAGCGCTCGAAGCCTCAATAGCCACCTTCCAGCCCCAACTTCCCGAAACCGTCCGCGCCGACTTCTTCCACGCCCCCGGCATCACCCCCACGGACGTCGCCGCATGGCTGTCAAATCAGGCTGCCGCAGCCACACCCGACACGCCCCCAGCCCCACAACCCGACCATCCACCCACCGTCGAGCCTTTCCCCGCCTGATCGCTGCCCAACCGCACTATCGGTCAGGCCGCTAAACCGGCCTGGCCTTCTCTCTTTGCCCTCTCGTCCACCCTACCTCGCCCCTCGCCGCAGGCGGGCTTTCCAATCGTTGCCCACGGATTCATCCACCCGGCCCTCTCTCCCTCTCCCATCAACCGACTTCGAACTTCAAACTCTACACTTCAAACTTTGAACAATACACGCAAAAATGTATACTGAATCGCTTCGTCCATAAAATCCCCATCAGCCCAAGAGGACCATCACCCAATGCGCCCAACCTCCCTTCCTCCCACCCGCCCATCAATACTGACCGCCACCATGCTGGCCGCGTTTCTCCTCCTCGCCACATGCGCATTCCTCTGCGTCCGCTCGATAAGCGCCTCAAACACCCACACCCCGACCACTCCCATCCGTATCCCCTCCTCCTGCGCCACCCCCAGCTTCGCCCCCGCCGTCAACTACCCTATGAGCGCAGGCCCCCGCCTCATAACCTCCGCCGACTTCAACCACGACACCCATCCCGACCTCGCCGTCGCCAATGAGGACGCCAATAGCGCTCTCGTCATGCTGAACACCGGCACCGGCACCTTCGCCTCTGCGGTCAGCCACCCTGTCGGCCTGAACCCCTACTCCATAACCTCCGCCGACTTCAATAACGACACCCATCCCGACCTGGCCGTAGCCAACGAAGAATCCAACAACATCTCTATCCTCCTGGGCAACGGCTCCGGCGGCTTCAGCGCCCACGCCAACTACTCCACAGGCACAGCCCCCCGCTCCGTAATAGCCGCCCACTTCGACCCCGGCTCCAACCTCGACCTCGCAGTCGCCAACTACGGCTCCAACAACATCTCCATCCTCTTGGGCAACGGCTCCGGTGGCTTCGGCGCACCCACCAACTTCCCCGTAGGCTCAAACCCCTACTCCGTAGCCGCGGGTCACTTCAACGGCGACGCTAACCTCGACCTCGTAGCCACCAACGACAACTCCGCCAACGTCTCGCTCCTTCTCGGCAACGGCAACGGCACCTTCGGCCCCGCCGCCAACTTCTCCGTAGGCGCAAACCCCCGCTCGGTAGCCGTAGGCGACTTCAACGAGGACGGCGACGCCGACCTGGCCGTCACCAACGACGGCTCTGCCAACGTCTCCGTCCTCCTCGGCAACGGCTCCGGCAGTTTCGCCCCAGCCGTCAACTACCCCGTCGGTGTAGCCCCGCGTTCGGTCGCCACCGCCGACTTCAACCTCGATGGCGACCTCGACCTCGCAGTCGCCAACGACAACTCCAACAACATCTCCATCCTCCTGGGCAACGGCTCCGGCACCTTTGCGCCCCATACCACCTTCCCCGTAGGCGTAGCTCCCGTCTCCCTCGTAGTCGGCGACCTCGACACTAACGGCAGCCCCGACCTCGCGGTAGCCAATTTCGTCACTAACAACGTGTCCGTCCTCCTGAATACCTGCCCCGTATCTACTCCCACCCCTACCCTCACCCCTTCACCCACCACCACCTGCCCCTCCGCCGAGTGGATAGTCCACGACAGCCCCAACCCCACCGCCCACAACAACTACCTCTTCTCCGTGTCCGCCCTCGCCCCCAACGATGTGTGGGCTGTCGGCTACACAAGTACCGGCAGCCAGGCCGCCTTCCGCACCCACACCCAGCATTGGGACGGCACTGCATGGACCACTGTACCCAGCCCCAATGCCAATAGCCTCAGCAACCTCCTCCATGATGTCTACGCCCTCGCCCCCAACAACGTCTGGGCCGTCGGCTATTACTATATCCCTTCCGACCCCTCTATCTATCCCCAAACTCTCGTCATGCACTGGGATGGCGCCGCCTGGACCATCGTCCCCAGCCCCAACGCGAGCGCCTGGAACAACTACCTCTTCTCTGTATCGGGCACAGGCCCCAACGACCTCTGGGCCGCCGGCTACTACGACCCTTCCATCTCGGCCGACGACAGCGACCGCACCCTCGTTATGCACTGGGATGGCACCGCCTGGACCATCGTCCCCAGCCCCAACGCCAACGACCGCCACCATGAGTTGCGTGGCGTAAAAGCCTTCGCTCCTAACGACGTATGGGCCGTCGGCTCCTACTCAACGCCCGACGTAGGCCAGGGCACAGGCGCGGCCACCCTCACCCTCCATTACAACGGCACCCAGTGGGACCTCGTGCCTGCCGCCCAAGGCGCGGGCCGCTTCAGCCTCCTCTACTCGGTTGATGGCACAGGCCCCAACAACGTCTGGGCCGTCGGTTACAACAACCCCAATCCCGGCGGCCCCGGCAACGTGGTATTCGCCCTCATTATCCGGTGGAACGGCACATCCTGGTCCCTCGAAACCAACCCATCTCCCGGTACCTCCACCAACTTCCTCAACGGCGTGTCAGCCTCCCCCAACGACGTTTGGGCCGTCGGCACGCAGAACAGCGGCAGCGGCTCGCGCGCCCTCACCTTGCGCCACAACGGCACTCAATGGGATCTGGCCCCAGGCGCCAACGCCCCCGGAGCCAACTACGTGCAGGCCGTCAGCAACCTGGGTAGCGAGGCATGGCTGGTCGGCTACTACGGCCCCGCCGGCGGCTACCGCACCCTCACCGCCCGCTACGCCGCCTCCACATGCGGCTCCCCCACCTCAACTCCTACCTCAACCCCAACCTCTACAGCCACAACCACCGCCGCACCCACCACCCCCACCAATACACCTGCCTCCTCCCCAGGCACAGCCACCGTTACGCTCTCCTCGCCTACAACTACAGCCACTACAATAACCACCGCGACGGTCACGCCCACACTCTGCACCCTCAACTTCACGGACGTCGCCCAGGGCCACACTTTCTACCCATTCGTAACCTGTCTCGCCTGCCGTGGCATCATCTCTGGCTATCCTTGCGGCGGCCCAGGCGAGCCGTGCAACCCTACCAACGACCCCTACTTCCGCCCAAACAACAACGTCACCAGGGGACAGATCGCGAAAATAGTGAGTAACTCGGCGGGCTTCCAGGAACCTGTAACAGCCCGAACGTTCGAGGATGTGCCGCCCGCCTCCACCTTCCACGCATTCGTGGAAAGACTTGCCTCGCGTGGCGTGATAAGCGGCTACCCCTGCGGCAGCCCAGGCGAACCTTGCCTACCCCCCGACAACCTCCCGTACTTCCGCCCCAACGGCAACGCCACAAGAGGCCAGCTCTCCAAGATCGTATGCCGGGCATACAACTGCACTGGTGCTGTGCAGGGCGAAACCTTCGAGGACGTACCTGCCGCCTCCACCTTCTACCTCGATATCGAACACCTCTACACGCTTGGCGCCATCAGCGGCTACCCCTGCGGCGGCCCCGGCGAACCCTGCATACCTCCGGGCAACAGACCCTACTTCCGCCCCGGCAATAACGTCACCAGGGGCCAAACCTCAAAGATCGTATCCAACACCTTCTTCCCCACCTGCTCCCCACCCCGCTAATCCACAAAACCAACAACTGCCTGCTAACTATCGTCCATCGTCCATCGTCTATCGTCCACAGACCCAACACAGACCAAACATAAACCCTATGCCTCCCGACACCCTCCCCACCCCACCCGACAACCCCGGCTGGAACTTCTGCCACACCGTCGCCGTCCGCTTCCGCGATATCGACATGTTCGACCACGTCAACAACGCCGCCTACCTCACCTACGTAGAATCCGCCCGCGTCGCCTACTACACCCACATCTCCGGCATCCTCGACCCCCGCGACTTCGACATGACCGTCGCCCACGCCGAAATCGACTTCCTCATCCCCATCTTCTTCCCCGCCACCCTCCACGTCTACACCCGCGCCACCCGCATCGGCACCAAATCCTGGACCCTCGACCATGAGCTCCGCGACGCCCAATCCAACGACATCGTAGCCACCTCCTCCACAGTCATAGTCCACTTCGACCACCACACCAACAAATCCAAACCTCTCCCCCAGCACATCATCGACCTCATCGAGCAACACGAAGGCCGCTCCCTACGAACTTGAAGGGGGTGCGGGGGTACTCCCCTGCCGGGGGCATTGGGGGTGTCCCCCAACTTTCCATACTTCTTTCTTACTCCCCTAAAAAGCAAGCTGGTCCAGCACCCGCTGTATAACCCACAACACCAGCGGCAGCAGCGTCGCCGTAATCACCACCCGCGCCGTATCAGGCTCCCACGGCCACGTACGCAGCTTCTCCAACACCTCCCGCTCCGCGATCAGCCCATTCAGCGCGCTCTCCAGCTTCTCCGCCTCCCCCAGCTCGCCCCCACTCACCCGGCTGTGCAACTGAGCAATAGCAATCTCCAGCTGCCGCCCATTCTCCTCCTGCAAGCTCTGCTTCGCCGCCACCAGCAGCCCGTGCAACCCCAGCAACGGCTGCACGAACGCCAGCAGCGCGATAGACCCTAACGACATCAATATCAGAATATAATTCGGGTCCGCGTTCGCGGCCAGCGGCGACGGGTCCGACGCAAACCAGGCATACAACCCCACGATAACGACCAACGACGCACGCGCCGTCAACTT
>JBAURA010000716.1:0-2266 GCA_049580985.1 Chloroflexia bacterium | reverse complement strand
ACGATACGTTCGGCCTCTCCAGGGAAATAGTTAAGGATATGGCTGTGTCTCGTGGCCTCGACGTAGACATGGAGGGCTTCGAGCAGGCCCTGGAAGAGCAGCGCACGCGCAGCAAGTCCAGCAGCACCCTCAAGGCCGGCGAGCGCGAAAGCCTCGATGTCTACCAGGGCATATCGCCCCAGCCGACCGAGTTCCTGGGCTACGACTACGCTAATCTAACGGACGATGGACGATGGACGATGGACGATGGTAATTACGAATTACGAATTACGAATTACAACGAACAGGAGCAATCCGCAATCCGCAATCCGCAATCCGCAATTGGAAGGGTGTTGGGTATTATCTCCAACAAGGAAGCTGTGCAGTCCGCCGGGCCTGGGCAGCAGGTCGAGGTGGTGCTTGACCGCACGCCTTTCTATGCCGAGAGCGGCGGGCAGGTTGGCGACAAAGGCTTCCTCGTGTGGCATGCCGGGCGCTTCGAGGTTCAGGATACGCGTCGGCCCGTGGGCGGCGTGATCGTCCATAGGGGCACAGTTATAGAAGGCACGCTCAACACGGGGCAGGAAGTGGAGGCCGTAGTGCCTGGCTCCACCCGTTGGGACACGATGCGCAACCATACGGCCACCCACCTGGTACATAAAGCGTTGCGCGACGTGCTGGGCGAGCACGTGCACCAGGCCGGGTCGGTGGTGGAGCCGAGCAGGCTCCGCTTCGACTTTCATCACAGCCAGCCTGTCAGCCAGGACGAATTGGTGCGCGTAGAGCGGATCGTCAACGAGCAGATCGTGGCCGACTACCCGGTAGAGACGCGCGAGATGGACTATCAAGAGGCGCTGGCCGAGGGCACGATGGCCCTGTTCGGTGAGAAGTACGGCGCTGTGGTGCGGCGCGTGCGCATCCCCGGTTTCGAGAGTAAGGAGTTATGCGGCGGCACACACGTCGAGCGCACTGGGCAGATCGGCGCGTTCTTCATCACTTATGAAGGCTCCATCGGCTCAGGGATACGCCGCATCGAGGCCGTCACTGGCTCGGGCGCGATAGCCTATGCCCAGGAGCGGCGCAGCCTCCTCGGCGAGGTGGCCGGTCGCCTCCACACGACCCCCGACCGCGCCCCCGAAGGTGTCTCCTCCCTGCAAGAACAACTGAAGGAAGCCCAGAAGCGCATCGAAACGTTGGAGCGTCAGATCGCCAGGGGCGAAACGGGCAACCTTGCCCAACAGGTGCGTAGCGTGGACGGGGTGCAAGTGCTGACCGGCAAGGCCAACGTAGGCAGTGTGGAGACCCTGCGCGAGGCGGGCGACCACCTGCGCGACAAGCTAGGCTCAGGTGTGGTGGTGCTTGGCGCGGTGCTCGAAGGCGCGCCCAGGTTGGTGGCGATGGTTACCGAGGATGTGATCGCCAGGGGCGTACGCGCGGGCGACATCATTAGCTATATCGCTCCCGTGGTGGGCGGTAAAGGCGGCGGCAGGCCGAACCTGGCCCAAGGTGGCGGTACAGATGCCTCCGGGTTGGATCGCGCCCTCGATATGGTGCCTGAGTTGGTGGCGAGCAAGCTGGGTAGCTAACGCCTTAGATGGACACGCTCTATCTCAGCATGCGCGAAGATTGGCGCGCCTGGCTGCAAGCCAACCACGAAACCGGGCGCGAGGTCTGGCTGGTCTTCTACAAAAAGCACACAGGGCAACCCAGCCTCCCTTATAACGATGCCGTCGAAGAAGCCCTCTGCTTCGGGTGGATAGACAGCGTCGAGAAGAGGCTGGATGCCGACCGTTATGCCCTGAGATTCACCCCGCGCAAGCCGAAGAGCAACTGGTCCGAGTCCAACAAGCGCCGCGTCAGGCAATTGGTCGCGTCTGGTCGCATGACCGAAGCCGGCCTTGCGAAAGTGACGTTCCCAATTTCGGATGATGATGAACCTGCAAAGTAATGCTCCTGTAGCGGTATAGCAATGACGCGCCTCATTTGCATCGAATTAATGCATCACAGAATGCATCACAGAGTCGATGAAACGTAGTGTTGGTGTTTGTAAACCAGGTTTGTGCTTGTCATTCTGAGCGAAGCGAAGAATCCGGTGGGATGAGATCATGATTGAGTTCGCAGATTATCACAGTAAATAGGCTGCCTCTCGCGTCACCGGATTCTTCGCTTCGCTCAGAATGACAATGAAGAGTGGGTATGTAATCCCATACATCCATACTCATTGAAGAGAGTTCTTGCTCGCTGCAATTATTAGCTTTTGTGTATGGGGCGAGGTATGCCTAAATGG
>JBAURA010000715.1:0-2436 GCA_049580985.1 Chloroflexia bacterium | reverse complement strand
AGCGCCGTATGCTTGAGCGCCCCCGCGTAGCCCCTGGCCTCGATCTGCGCTTCGGCGGCAACCTCTTCGTCTTCCGCGTAGCTGCCAACATGCTTCCGGGCGTCGGCGGGGCGCGGCCTTAACATAGGCAAAGCCAGCATCGCCACGAGCAGCGCGGCCCCCAGCAGTAGCAGCGTCGAAATGAGCCGGTCTGCCGCCAGACCCACGCACGTCAGCAGCGTTGACGTGCCCCCCAGCGCGAGCGGCACCCACGTGCCTCTCCTCAGCGCCTCCCCTTCTTCCACCGGAGTTGGCATGGTCCAGTAGTAGAGCGCGGCGCACAGCAGCGACACGTTGGCGGCGGTAAGCACATAGCGCGCGGGCGCGGAAGTCGAGAATGACATGCCGGACAGCGTCACCGAGGCCGCATCGGGCGTGAAGGCCATGAAGATCGCCTCCAGCAGCAGCCCGGCGCACATCACCAGTAGCGCCCCCAGCCGCAGCCACGGGCCATACTCGTCGGCGAGCCTCTGCCGTCGCCGCCCCGCCATCAGCAGCGTGCCAAGCGCACCCGCGATCAACGGCACGAAGATTGTCCAGACGAGGGGCAGACTATTCATCCTCGCTCTCCTCCGGTGCCTCGTCCGCCGTTGTCGGGACCAAATCGCCCTCGGCAGCCCGGTCGCCATCTGCCACGATAGCCAGGCTGGTCACCCCCGGAGTGGTTCCGTCCCGGCTGTCAAACAGCGCGTTCAGATTGAGTGTCTCATAACGCGCCCCGGCAGCGAGCCATATATAACTGAAGAGCATCCCGACCCCGATCCTGGCGACTGCGCCCAACGCCAGCACCCCCACCGGCGGCACGACATCCCCCGCCATGTACATGAGCAAGAACGCCGAGTTGAGAAGCGATAGGAGGCCAAGCCCCAGCTTGACCGCCGACCGCGCCCCGTCGAGAGTTAGCGTCAGCACGGCGGCCAGCGCCACCCAGAAGAAGGCCAGCAGGTCGCCCTCCTTCACCTCAAGAGGATTGACCCTGGCAAGCCCATACCCGGCCACCCCCGCCAGCGCCCCTACACCCCACAGGAGGATCCAGTCCTGCCCCTGCCCGGCCCCCGACCGTGCTATCCCCCTCCCACGCATGCCACGCACTCTGACAGCACCCGCTACCGGGTACGTCTTATCCTCAGGCTGTGCCGCCCGAAACACCGTAAGTGCCATAACCACAGAGGTCGAAAGCGCGGCCACCAATTCGACCAGCGCCACCAGACCCCCCGCCCCCACCGAAGCCGACACCCACACCAGCCACCCAATCCCCACCCACTGCAAAAAGAAAGCGCCCAGCGCCACCCCCCCATCCCTCTGCGTAAGCAAAAAGAAGCTGGCAACCGCGATAACAATGATAGGCAATAGATCTGTCATTACTCTATTCTGACGGTAGACGGTAGACGATAGACGATAATTACGAATTACGAATTACGAATTACGAATTACGAATTATCGACTATCGTCTACCGTCACCTTGTTATCCCCAGCAGCATAAGCAGCGCCAGCAGCACAGCCAACGGCAGAAAATAGCGCCCCTCCAGGCGTTCCATGAGCCTCCCAGCCGCCGATCCGAGGCGTACGAGGCGCGTGCCCGCTTCAAATATACCGCCCTCAAGCCATGCAAGTGACAGCCACCACGCGAACGCGGGTGGGGCCGGTCGAAATGCCTGCGCAGGCTCCTGGTCGCCTTCCCTACCCGGCCCTACGCCCTCGTGCCGCGTGCCGGACCCGCCTCTATGCCTATCCATCGGCCTGTCCTGTAACCTGTCGAGCGCGGTAGGTAGCAGCGCGCCGGCCTCGGCCACCCGTGAGGTTGCCCAGGCGCGCACCAGCGAGCTTATCATGCCCAGCACAAGCACCCCCACGCCCAGCATGGTGAGCGGCAGCATTACTCCATACTTCACGACACCCGGCCACGGCAGGCCGAGCGCCTGGCCGGCCCCCGCCACGCCCGCCACCGCCTCTACATATGGCAGCCACAGTCCCGGCAAGATACCTCCCAGGAAGATGGCGCCCGCAACCGCCCACCCGGCCAAATCTAACACAAAGCGGTACCGGCTCTTAGCAGGGTTCGCCTGTGCGCCGGGCATTGCTTCCCGTTCTTGCGCCGCCGGTTGCGCCAGGTGCAGCGTTGTGCCGCAGGCCGACAGCACCGCCGCCCCCAACAACATGATAGCCAGCGCCGGGTTACGTGTTTCGAGCAAGCCTACTGACAGCAGCCACAGGCCGACGAACCCTGCCGTGAGCGGCGCGCCCGCCAGCGACAGTCCCGCCACGATACGTGTCAGCCAGGCGTACCCGTATGCCTCCGCTTTGCCGGGCATGAGCTTCGCAAGCTCCAACGCCAGCCCCCCCAGTCCATACGCCGCGAACAGGGCCAGCGCGGACCAGCGCCCCGCCGGGCTATCG
>JBAURA010000714.1:0-3556 GCA_049580985.1 Chloroflexia bacterium | reverse complement strand
ATCACTACTTCCTCGCCACACCGTCCCATTGGGATGCCTGCCTGTTAAGGACCGATGCAAGCTCATTCTTTGAGGCCGTATTCGTTATTACAGGTGATAACCGGGATTACATGCTTCACTCACGTGTTGACGGTTGGCCCCAAATTGACAAGTACGGATCTTACTATCAGATGGGGGACGATATACCAAGCTGGGGCGAGTAATTGACAATCTGAGGTAACAGTACCTAGCACAATTAATAGCCCGAGACAAATCGCCAAGTGTCCACTCATATGGCGTCGACTAGCATTGGCAACCTTACTGCGCGCAAAGCGTTGGACAGACATTCCCACGTATCTTCAACCGCCCATCACGAAATCCCCAAACCACCTGTAGACCTCTGGCTCGTCCAGCACGTACCCAGCCATCCTCCACTCCTCCGATCCCGTCGAACAAACCGGAATAGCCATTACATACCGTTCACCCGTTGGCCAATCAGTATCGCATAGTCACCGCAATATCTCGATATAGGCCGCCGCTTTCTCAAGCTGGCTCATCCGCCCGTCCTTCACCGCGAACTCCGACAGCACAAGCCCTCGATGATGCAGCTCTGCCATCAATTGCAGACGAGACTTCATCATCACCCGATCCACGTCGCTTTGCCAGTTCTGCTGGTATGCACCGCGTTCAGCCGATAGCGGTTGGCCGTCTCCTTGATGAGGTACATCCACTCCGTCCGTCCAGGTTGAGGCGGATCGTCCTCACGGAAATTGTGGCACGAAAGCGCACCAGTAGCCCGAGCCAACCTTACGGCGACTAGTTCTCTATGCCTCAGATGCCATCTGATCGTCCGCTTGCTCATACTCTCTGTGATGCTGTTCGTCCAGCTCTGTGAGTTCGGGCGATAAGCTAAACTTCTCAGTGTGACGCTCTGCCGCCGTTCGCGCAGGGCCTACCGCGCCTCCAGGAGCGCTGCTGCTAGGCGCCTCTGCTCCCACTACCCTGCTGCGCACAGTCGCCAGTATTAGGGCTTCGACCTCTGCACGGGGTGTGCCCCAGCGCAGCGCCGACAGCCGTTCTATGCGTTCTGCTTTATCCCGGATGAGTTGTGGGTGTGCGAGTATGACTTCCCGCTCCTCCTTATCAAGTACGTTTCGCCTGGCCCTCCGGTAGAGTTCCCGGTCACCGTCACTTAGAGTGCTCAGTATCTTGATAGCGTCCGGGTTCCCTTCCTCAGCCGGCCCGTAAAGCTCTCTCGCCAGCTTCAGTATCCGGGTGCGGCTTGCATTTTCGCTCTCCTCCGGCTCGCCGCGTGCCAGTTTCACTATGCGCTCGGGTGCTCGCACCGACCGTAGCACCTCCCGATTCATCTCCGCCATTTCCAGCATTGCCTTCTCTTTGCGCTCGCTCTCCTGGTTGCTTACCCTTCGCGCTCCAGGGTTCTCAGCAGGAATAGGAAGAGGCAGTGGTGCCGCCGAGTACACGCCCGTCTGCATATTATCTACAATTGCACGCTGGTAAGTATAGTAGGGCGGCAGGTTCTGGAAGTCCTCCGCCTCCACCACATTCATGTACTCGGCAAAGCGACGTGCGTCATCTGCTTGCAGTCCAAACACAACCCAGGTCTGAACGTTCTTCAGGATGGCGCTCAGTACCTCCTTCGGCACCTGATCTGTGTACTGGTGGGCCAACATCAGCCCCAACCGGTATCCCCTCGCCATCGACAGCATCCGCTCCACGTCCGCTCGCGCGGTGTCTACGAAGTTCTGGAATTCGTCCACCACGAGCAGGTAGTCGCGCCGCTGCTCCTGCGGTATCGACTGTCTTGCGAAAGCGCCCGCCAGGAAGCCGTTCAGCACCAGCGCACCCAGGAAGGATTGGTCCTCCCCCAGCCGCGGGCTAACCCTGCCCACGAATATGGTACCCCTGTCCATAATCGCCTGGAAGTTGACCGTGCTGTACGGCTGGAGCAGCAAGTACCGCACTTCGTTCTTCACGTAGCGATCTACCCGAGTGAGCACGTTCTGCATCGAGCTTCGATGCTGTGAGCTCATGGTTGGTACCTGCCGCTGCCAGAAATCCTGCACCAGCTTGTTGCGAATCTTTCCTACCAGGGCGTCCCGGTATTCGTTGCCGCCTTTGCCGTCGTCCTGCAGCCAGCGCCACAGGTTGAGCATAGTGGGAGCTGGCTCGACTTGCAGCACGGCGGTGATACCATCCCTCAGAAAGCGCTGCATAAGGATCGCCTGCTCCCAGTTCGCTCCCATCATCTTCTTCATGAGACTCATCGTGAGAGCCTCGACCCTCTCAACTCCGAGCTGCGCGGCCACCCGCCCGTCCAGCGGATTGATTCCTATGGACCTTCCTCCTACGCTGCCTCCTTTGCCTCCTTTGTCTCCCTTTGAGCGATTCTCCGGGTCGAAGGTTAGCACTTCTCCTTCCAGGTGAGGAGGTACCAATCGCAGCACTTCTTCGTAGCTATCGCCCTTGCCATCGAGGAGACCGACACCGCGTCTCGCCGCCATGTGCTGCACGATTATGTTGTACAGGAGCACGCTCTTGCCCGAGCCCATCGGACCGAACACGTAGCTGCCTCGCCGCAGATCCTCAAAGCGAGTACCCACACCTCGCACACCCTGTACACTGCGTAACCCAGGTGGTAATACATTTGCTCCCTTTCCCTCTCCCTCTCTCTGTGCCACCTGTGTGCCTTGTGGCATTGGGCGAGGCTTACTTGTTTGGATTGGGGTCCTGGTGCGTGCCGGCGGGGCCGTTTCTATCGGAAGCAGATCGTTATCCTGCGCCCCCAGCATCACATTTCGCCCCTCAGCTACCTGCTCTGCCGTGACATAGGCCTCCGCAGGCGCCGGTATTTGCCGGTAAGTCCCCCACCGAAGCGCGGCAACGTTCTCAAGTCCCTGATGCGGGAAGTGATAGACAGCCGATAGCTCGGTCATATTGAGGACGCAAGACTTGCCAATCTTCATGAAAGGCAGCAATCGTGGCAGGCATACGCCTTCTCTCGGCCACCGCCCCAGCACCGGCCCCGCTCTCCACAAAGATTCCGGCGAGATCATAGGCGGTGACGATGTCAATTGATTGGCGACCCTCATCCCGACTCGTTCCCGGCGCACCACTTGGAACCCCTGTTTCACACCGGCAATGGAGCGGTCAAATTGCCTATATTTCCGAAACAGCGCCGCCAGGTGTGCTTCGGCCCTGGCCCCGGAGCCAGAGCCTGCCTCACTCTCAACGGCTACCAGCCTGATCATCACATCGAAGCCTTGCCGGTCCGCTTTCTCCTCAAGGGCCAGCACCCGCGCTTCGTGCTGAGGGCCCAATGCCCTCTTGCCCGCTTGCATCTCAAGCTCGCGCAGGCGCGCAAGCTCCTTTTTCACCGCCTGCTGAGTCTGCTCCGTTCCCTCCGGTCGAGCGGCAATCACCACCTGGATGCCCATGACCGGCACCTCTTTGTCGGTACTGAGTACACCACCAACAAAGGAATAGCAGTTATGATAAAATGGAGGCATGAGAAGAACACTCCAACTCCAACTGACAGATGACCAACGTGTCCAAC
>JBAURA010000713.1:0-1550 GCA_049580985.1 Chloroflexia bacterium | reverse complement strand
GTTAAGGGGCTAAGGGGTTAAGGGGCTAAGGGGTTAGGGGGTTGGGGGGTTAGGGGGTTAGGGATCAGGGATGAGATCGTATTGGCAATCGGTCGAAATGGCTAGGAGGTCGTGATGAGCAGATTCCAAACGAAATGGCTAGGTTGGCTGCGTTTGTGCGCGTGTGTGCTGGCGCTGGGCTTGCTGCCGCTAGGACACCCCGTGGGGCAAGCGGCAACTGCTGCTCAAGCTATCGAGGCTCCTCTCGCTTCTTCGGCAGGCAGTGTCGGTGCGGCCCAGAATGCGACCGTCGACCTGTGCGCCCCGCTGCCCACAGGCGCAGGCATCGAGCACACTCGCTACACCTTCCCGGATTACTACTCGTGCGATGCCGCATATGAATTTGTCGACGGCAAACAGGACCCCAGCCGCAAGTTCAACTCCATCTATGTAGCCAAGTTTGCAAGCGCTTCTGATGCGCGGTATGAGCTATATCAGTGGAGAACCTCCTATGGGCTTACTCAGAACACTGGAACCCCCGCTACCGCTTATGGAGACCCCGAATATGCCTACGATTACCCTTCGCAGAACGGGAGCGCCCACCGAACCCTGTTTGCTCGTGGCTGCTATGTCGTGGACGCGAACGCGTCCGCGGAGATTGCGCCGGGACCGATGCGCGCGATACTCGCCGGTGTAGACGCAAAGCTGCAACAGCCCCCCTATTCGACCGCATGCGGCGCAGGAACATCCGATCCAGCCCCAACAGGCACGGCAACGGCCACCGCCACCAGTACCGCAACAGAGACGGGCACGGCGACGGCCACCGCCAGCGCGACCATTCGACCTGTGTTTGATGCAAAGGTGGATCGCATCGAGGTGGTGCAGGTTATTCAGGACGTCAATAACTCGATACCGTTGGTAGCGGGCAAAAAGACGATAGTGCGTGTCTTTCCGTTCATCGGGATCCCAGCCGGCGCGCCCAACAGGGACCAGGCGTATTATGTCACGGCTTCGCTCACGTTCCAGCCCAAGGGCGGGAAGGAGATAAAACTGAATCCTTTCAGCGGAGCGGCCCTGATGAAGGCGTTCGAGATGGGAGATAGGGATAGAAGAGACAGCTCGGTGAACTTCGTCATCGCCAGCGAACTGGCAACAGCGGGGGCATTCACCCTGAAGGCCACGATCAACCCTGATCGTGAGTATAGCGAAAGCAATTTTGACAACAACGAGGCCGAACTGACGCGAGAGTTCGTGCCGCGAAACGGGCTGCGGATCGGCTACGTGCGCATGGGGTACAAACCGCCGGTCGCCAATCAATACAGGTGGCCGACCGACAGGGTCACCACGCATGATACTTTCCTCAGGAAGATCATCCCCGCTCCCGACGCGGGTATCCAGTATTACGAGCTACCCTGGCGAGCACGCACTACACGCGACCTGACGGGGTTTTTTGCGGGCGGGAACCTCCTGATCGACTTGCTCGAATTCCATGCGCGCATGGAGAAGGACAAGCCGGACATAATTATGGCCTGGGTCCCTGATAACTACGCCAGCAAAATTGATTTCGGGGG
>JBAURA010000712.1:0-8067 GCA_049580985.1 Chloroflexia bacterium | reverse complement strand
GGAGACATCAAAAGCCAGGTTCGATTCCTATCCACCGCCTTCCGGCTGGCTGCTTAATCGCCGAATTTATCTTATATCAACATATCAACACGTCTTCATTCCAACTTGCTAAAGTTGTTGCAACACTCCCGCCACTTCGTACCGTTGCAAGGGGTTGGGCTGCAACGATTGGCTACCAGTGAGTTTATGCTGGAACAGGATTGGCGTCAAGAAGGGGATGGCTTCGCCCTGGAAATCAAGCTCCGGATATACCAGCTTCGCCAGCCCCTCGAAGACCAGCAGCGAGAGGATAACCATCGTAAAGTTGGATGTACCGCGCAGGCCGAAGCGTCGCTGCATGTCGAAGAGCTGCACGACGAAGGCCGAGACCTCGAAGGCGCCGGCTTTGGCCCCCGAGGTTTTCTCTATGAGCGCGATCACCGTCTTGTCGAACTCCGCCTTGTCGAATCGAGGCGATTTGTAGGAAGCCGTCTCGTACATGATCCTGGCGCAACCGATGCCATCATTGCCGGCAATCGCGTAGAAGAAATCGACGAAGTCGTGCCGGTCCTGGCTCGGGAGGGTGGCTACGAACCCGGTGTCGAGGATCACGACCGTGCCGTCGTCGCGTAAGTATAAGTTGCCGGTGTGCAGGTCGCAATGGATAAACCCGTCCACGAAGATCATTTGGTAGAGCGCGCGCAGGCCGGTTATCAAGGCTTCTTTATAGCTTCCTTGGGAAGAGCCGGTCAGATTGAGCCGGCCCAGGTTTGGCACGTATTCCATTGTCAGGACTTCGTCTGTGCACAACTCCTCGACCAGGCGTGGGATCCGAACGCCGGGGTTGTGGGCGAAGCTCTCCTGAAATCTCTTATTATTGGCGGCCTCTCGCCGAAAATCTAGCTGTTGGACTATTGCCTGGCTGAATTCTCCTATAACCTCGACAACAGGCACCAACCGGAATGCCGGCAGTCGAGACATCAGCCCGGCGACGAACTCCATGATACGCAGGTCGTCGTGCACCTGGCGCGCTATGCCGGGGCGGCGAATCTTGACCGCCACGACGCGGCCATCGTGCAGGCGGGCTTTGTAGACGTTGGCGATGCTCGCGCTCGCGAGGACGTTTGAATTGAAGGCGGCAAAGATCGAGCGCGGTGAGCGTCCGAACTGCGATCTGAGTATCTTCGGGACTTCGCGAAAGCTAAACGGTGCCACCCGGTCCTGCAACTCAAGGAGAGGTGGTAGCATCTCCGGTGGCAGCAGGTCCTGCCTGGTGCTGAGTAGCTGTCCCACCTTGATAAAGGTCGCGCCGGACCGCACACAGAACTCTGCCATAGAGAGGCCCAGGGACGCTCGCCAGGGCATCTTCTTCCCCTGGAGTCTGGCAAATGGGACCCTCAGGCCGAAGCGCGCGGTGCTCAAAAGGAGATTGGCGGTGAGCTGGAGGAGGCGCAGCAGAGTCTGGAGAGGCTGGGCTAGTCGGGAGGGCATGCGATATTGTGTGCAAATTTGACGGGTTCGTCAAGTGATTTCGTTACCTACAGTCTGATTTCCGTCTCAATCCCAAATAAAGCAATCTGGGAGAAGACGCGCTTTATGTCTAACTGTATGATGTTGGCACCCCACGGGATCACTCACCGCAAGCTTTAATGAAGGAGAATAGACCATGGTCAACATCTATCGCAACGAATCTCTTATCCAAATGGAGACTTACGAGACCGAGCCTCAGCGCGTCGATGCGCTGATCAACGAGCTTAGGGCCAAGTGGGCTCTGCTTCGCGAGAAGGGCTACGCAGGCGACTACCCGGTCGAGATACTGCGCAGCGGGAACGGCAGCTACAAGGTTATCGAGATCTACAAGTGGAAATCACAGCAGGACCGCATCAACGCTCTGAAGGACGAGGATATCATCACCCACCAGCGCAGCGTTTCCGGGCTGGCGACGGTCGAGCCTCCCAAAGAGACGTACACGGAAGCCATCCGGGGCTTCAACACCAACTTCCCCAACATCGGCGGGGTCGAGCTGCTCAAGGGTGTTTGCTCCTGCCTCCTCACCATCGACGGGATGGTCGAGAACTTCCCGATGAGCGTCAAGAACGGTATAGTGCTTATGCACCGCAGCCCGCGCATGGACCTCGACGGGGACGGCAGGAACGAGATGTACCTGAAGATCCTCATGCACGGTGGAGAGATGATTCAGGCAGCGCTTGGCCCGATCCGCGTCGAGCAAAACTTCAACAGGCCCAACGACGGTATCGTGAAGTCGAACGGCGGCGATCGCGACTTCCCCGGCACGGCCATCTGGCGAGTCTCATGGAAGATCCAGACGGCGCTCGGGCCCGTCCTGACCGACCCGGACCAGCCTCTCATCTTCGGGCCGGCTGCGGTCAACCACTACCCGCCGGTTGGCACGCACTTCCACTCGGCCACGGGGCCCGTGGCCCTGATCCTGGAGAAGACGGGCCAGCGCGTCGGCACGCTAACGCCGGGCGAGCTGACCGCGTTCGATATCGTCACTACTAAGGACGACGAGATCTTCGCGGATATGCTGAACACGCCCCCGGCCGATATCTTCGACGTCTTCAACGAGCATGCGCCTCATATCGAGGAATATGCCTCGCGCAGGGTGCTGGTCAACGCATAACCTAAAGTGTAGCGAACCGGCACGTTAGCTCACGAGGAGCGCATCGGGCTTACTTCTTCGCCTGAAGAGGGAACCAGGGGCCACAGCCCTGCCCGATGCGCTCAGTCATGTCCATTCTGCCTCCGGCGGCAGAGATGAGCCGTGGAGAGGAGAGCTGTTGTGAGTCTGCGCGATGCACCCCTCTTATACGTGTTTTACGAAACGGCCTCGCTGGAGCGCGAGCGGGAGTTGTGTGAGGATATTTTGGGGCTGGAAGTGATCGAGAACCAGTTCCACCCTCCACACGAGTACCATGGCCTCGTCAAGTACGATGGCGGTGGCACTATCTTATCGCTCAATCTCGCCAGGGAAGCTCGATTCGGGAAGGACGCCTCGGATGGCTTGATTACCGTGCTGACTGTCGAAGACGAGGAAGCCATATTCGAAAGGCTGAGCAAGCAAGGATATAGACCTCCGCGAGAGGCAGGCGGCCTGTTCACGGATGAGTATGGGCATCACTACATGTTTAATAGCGCGACCGGCCCCACAGTCCCGCACGCGACAAAGCTGCCTGCCGTTCAAGAGTTCCGCCTTATAGTCAGCGACTTGCCGGCGTCTGTCGCTTTCTATGGCGAGATCCTGGGATTGGAACTGCTGGCACAGACGGAGGACTCGGCGAGATTCGCGACCGGCACGACCGACATTGTCCTTCAGCAAGGCCAGGTGGCGCCGGATGGGCGACCGACCCGCTACACTACCATCCTTATTGTGTTCTATACCTATAAGATAGTCGAACGATGGGAAACGCTCATGGAGCGCGGGCTGGTATTCAAAAGTCACCACGTGGGTTTCAGCGACATCGGCGGCTCGGTACGCTTCTTCGACCCCTCAGGACACACATACTGCTTGTATGAACCCTCCGACGAGTCGCTGACCTGGGGCAGCGGCCCCAAGGTCAGGGAGCTTATCGCCGAGCAGGCATTGGCAGATTAGCGCGCACAAGCCCAAACGGAGGCCAAGTCGAAAGGAGAAGACTGTGGTTGTAGAAACTGAACGACTCATAAGCCCGAACCGGGGCGCCCTGGCAGGTTCGCCACTGGTATATTTCTTCGTGTACGTGAGCGACCTCGCACGGTCACGCGATTTCTACGAGAACAAGCTCAAGCTGCGTGTGCTCGAGGAAGACGCGGATTCGGTGAAATATGATACCGGCCTGGTCATCCTCTGCCTGAATAGGGCCGGCGACTACGGGATCACCCTGGCTCCTGGCCGCCACGAGTCGACGGATATCGTGTTCCTCGTGGATGATATTGACGGGATGCGCGCGGCTTTGATGGAGCGCGGTTTGGAGATGGGCAAAGCTTTCAGGTACGATCCGGGCGGGATTTGCGACTTCTACGACCCGGATGGGCACTGGCTCACTCTGTACGAGCCCAACGAGGCCTCTATGACGTGGGCCAGCGCGGACAAGATTCGCGCCATTTGGAAGGCCGCCGGCCGAGGGGAGCTGCCGGTGGTGGGGCCGGCGGCTGTGCCCGAAAGGGAGACAGGCGATTTTCGGATGGATGGGAAGCCTCTCCTTTATCTCTTCAGGTTCGTGCGAGACCCCCAGGAAGCCCAGGGTTTCTACAACAACCTCATGGGGTTGGTGGACCTGGAAGGCGGCCCTTGCAGCGGCGGGTCAGGCGGTGATGAAGAGGGTGTGATCAAGTACGATGCCGGCGGTGTCATACTCACGACCCACCAGGTGTGGCCTGATCGCACGCCGGAGGAGATGGAGCACCCCTGTCCGCCGCGCCTGCTCGACCCAGGTCACATGAACGCCACCGCAGTTGTCTTCCACGTGACCGATATCGAGCAGATGGTGGATACACTCTCCAGGAGCGGGGTCCGGTTCGACGGCGGCGTGTCACGGTCGAAGATCGGGGCTATCGCCAAGTTTGCCGACCCTTCCGGGCACGTATATTACCTGTACGAGCCTTCTCAAGAGGCGCTTAGCTGGCCGAGTGGCTCTAAGATAGAAGAGATCGTGTCCAACCCCGCCCAGCTACCGGATTAAGGTTATAAATCCCTCACAAGGACATATTTTTCGTAGGGGCGGGTCCCTGTGCCCGCCCCGTTCGGATGCCATCAAGGTGAGGGCATGGATAGTTAATAAGGGGCATCATGGACCTTGGGGTAACGCTGCCCACATCCGGGCCACACGCTTCGCCGGAGGCCATCGTGCGGATGGCCCAGGAAGTCGAGGGTATGGGCTACACGGCAGTATGGACTTATGAGCGGTTGTTGTATGCGCTCGGTGACGTCGTCCAGCCTGGCGGCCCGCCTCGACCCCTCCCCCAGCAATACCGAACAACTTACGAGCCTATCGAGACCCTTGCCTACGTAGCGGCCAAGACGAAGAACGTCAGGCTTGGCACGAGTGTGCTTAGCGTGCCGTTCCACGTGCCTGTGGTATTGGCGCGCAGGCTGGCGACCCTCGACCAGTTCAGCGAAGGGCGTGTGATCGCGGGCCTGGGGCAGGGGTGGATGGAGCAGGAGTTTGCGACCGCCAACGTAACGCTCAAGCGCCGGGGCAGTGGGGTCGAGGAGTTCATAGCAGCGATGAGGGCTGCCTGGGGCCCGAATCCGGTGGAATTCGAGGGCCGCTTCTACAATATCCCTACCTCGGAGATCAACCCCAAGCCCGTGCAACCGGGAGGTATCCCTATCCTGATGGGCGTGTACGCTCCACAGGCTATCGAACGCGCGGCCCGCGTCGCCGACGGTCTCAATCCTATCGCGTTCTCGTTCGGGGCGCTACAGGGGATAGTTCGCCGGTTTCGCGGGGCAGCGGAGGCGGCGGGGCGCGACCCGGCCAAGCTCAAGGTGATGGTGCGTGCCAATGTGCCGATCAGCGACGCGATGATGCCGGACGAGCGGCCATTCCTGGGCGGCTCACCCGAGCAGGTCGCCGAGGACCTGGCACGCGTGAAGGACTTGCATGTTGACCACGTATTCTTCACCAATTTGCTCCAGCCACCGATTGATGAACAGGTGCGATTGTTGGAGCGATTGCAGAGGGCAGTAAGATGAGCATCGATCCGTCTGCGAAGGGGCAAGTGCCGCGCCTATTCCGCGTGATCCTGCCTGTCGGTGACATAGATGAGGGCGCGCGCTTTTACGGCCAGGTCCTGGGTATTCCGGGCGAGCGGGTGTGGGAGAACCGGCATTATTTCGATTGCGGCGGGACGATCCTGGCCCTGGTCAGCCCGTACGAGGGCAACGGCGACATTACTCCGAATCCGGAGCACATATTCTTCGCCGTCTCGGATATCGAGGCCGTCTACGAGCGGGCGAAAGACGCGGGGTGCCGCCTGCTGGATGACGAGATCGAGGTCCAGCATTGGGGTGAGCGCGCGTTTTTCGCGGAAGACCCGTTTGGCAACCCGATCTCGTTCGTCGATGAGGCGACCCTGTACACGGGCGAGTCGCCGGTCGAGCCTGCATAGAATCCACATAGCACAATATCAAAATGAAATTGTGCTATGTGGATTGTGTTAGCAGTTGCTATTCAGTATCAATAAGGACGAATGGTTTGGCCTTCCTGCCGGGCCGATCTCATGCTTCTTAGGGGATGAGCTCCCTGATAGTATCGGCAGGAAGGCCGAGCTTGGCGAGGAGATCGCCCATGTTTTTGGACGAGTCGTGCGCAACGATCAACCCGTCGCGTATGGTCACAAAGTCGGTCCCGAATTGAGTGACCTGCTTGTTGGTCGCTCTTTGGCCCATAAACGGGCCTCTGTTAGTGCCAACCATTTTCCACCGGAACGCGACGGTATCTCCCTGGGCCGTAATCTTCTCTACGCTGAACTTCGCATCCGGGAACGCCTCCCGAAGCGCGGCGATCTGTTTCTTTAGCCCGTCACGATTCGCGGGCGTCCCTGGAAACGGGGTCTCATCGACGTGGTCTTTCGAGACCACCCGATCAACGAGCTCCATGTTTCCTGAGTTGAAGGCATCCAGCATCCTCTGAACGATTTTCTTATTCTGAGCTGGGGGCATTTCAAACCTCCTCCCTGGCACTTCGCGACGCAGCGCGTCGCGGGCCACCCCTCGCTCTCCGGTGCCGGAAGCCCCGGATCCTGTTTTCCTGAATGTGATAGACTCATCCACTGGCATCGAGGTGGGCAATCAGCATGTTAACGAGCGGTTGTATCTTAGTGGGTAGCCGCTCCACCTGCGAGCTGCCCAGGTATCGTAAATTTGCCTGTCGACCGAGCCAAGCATCAGAGTAAATAAAACTCCGGATTGCCGCTGAGGATTAAGTGAGCAATCTAAGAGAAGACATGTAAATGTGTTGGCTTCATCATGGAGAAGTGAGCCAGGCTCGTGCAGGCATACACAGCTCGCACCTGAAAGGAAATGCTATGGATAGATCTCAGATGCCCCCAGGCCCTGTGCTGACTCAGATGCTGCTCGGCAATCGCGTCCAGCAGGCGATCTATGTTGCCGCCAAGCTCGGTATAGCCGACTTGCTGGTGGATGGGCCTATGGGTGCCGAGGCATTGGCGCAGGCTACCGGCGCGCACCCAGGCGGGCTTTACAGGCTGCTGCGAGCGCTTGTGGGTTTCGGTGTTTTCGCCGAGGATGCCGAGGGCCGGTTTGAGCTGACCCCTCTTGCCGTGCTTCTACAGAAAGGCCCTCGCTCAAAGCGGGCTTTCGCGCTCTGGTCCGGGGGTGTCAGCTACCGGCTCTTCGGCGACCTGGAATACAGCGTGATGACAGGCGAGCCTGCATTCGACCACCTCTTCGGGATGGAATTCTTCGACTACCTGGCCCACAACCCTGAGGTCGGCACTCTGTTCGACGAATTTATGTCCCGCCAGACCGCACCCGTCGGCCCTGTGGTGGCGGCCTACGACTTCGCAGGGGCTGAGATCGTGGTGGATGTGGCGGGTGGGCGTGGCGAGCTTATCGCGGCCATACTCTCCACCCACCCTGATATGCGCGGCGTGCTTCTCGACGAGCCGCGTGTAATCGAGGGGGCCAGGCGCGTGTTGGCAGCCGCAGGCGTAGCGGACCGTTGCGAAACGGTGTGCGGCGACATCTCAGAGTCGGTGCCTACGGGGGGAGATGTATATATATTGAAGAGTGTCGTGCACGGTATGGACGACAATGAAGCCGCTCGCGTGCTCAGGAATTGCAGGCAAGCGATGAACGAGGGGGCGAAACTGCTGCTGGTCGAGCTGGTAATGCCTACCGGCAACGACCCTCACCCCGCCAGGCTTATGGACCTTTTGATGTTGGCGGGCACCCATGGTGGGCACGAGCGCACAGAAGAAGAGTTTCGCTCTCTATTTGCCGATGCCGGCTTGCGAATGACCAACCTGATGACCACCAAGTATGCCTACAGCGTGATCGAGGCTCGGGCGGCTGACAACCCATCGCCCGGACAATAAATTGGGAGGCGATCTGCCTATAGA
>JBAURA010000711.1:0-4765 GCA_049580985.1 Chloroflexia bacterium | reverse complement strand
AGGAGGACTAGAGAGATAAGACTGAAATGAAGCATATATGAAACAGGTCACGTTCCAGGAACGTGACCTGTTTCATATATGGCCTACACAAAGCACTCACTCTACGAAGCAGTCGGGAGGATCGTATGTCTCGATCAAGGTGGGCTTGTCATTCCCCGAA
The DNA here is from genome assembly GCA_049580985.1 of Chloroflexia bacterium. GTDB lineage: Bacteria > Chloroflexota > Chloroflexia > QHBQ01 > JADMIH01 > JADMIH01. Next base: position 4,605 of record JBAURA010000711.1, on the reverse strand, counting down.
GAAGCATAGTACCACCCTACCGCCCAGGCTTCCGTATTGGATAGAGCATCCACAGCCAGCAGCCGGTCCCAAACGGTAGTACCGCTCGGGTTCTCCGAGCAATGTTGTTTCCAGGTGGGGGTAGTGTCTGCCAGGTTCAACCCCAGCACCAGCGTGGCAGTAGCCGTATTCGGGGGCGCGTAATACCCCGCCGCCCACACGCGGGTACTGGAGGCTACAGACACACCGTACAACAGATCGAGACTCCCAGGTAGAGTAGGCGGCGTCTGCGAACTCCACGAAGAGCCATTCCACTTACGGATCAAGGCATCGTTGCTCCCACTTACACTGTCTGCGACTACAGGCGCATCGAAGCATTTGTCGTTACCTGTGAACCCCACCGCCCACACTGCGGTGGTGCTGTAGGCTGATGTCGAGCGCAAGCATCCCAGGGGAGGCGACCCGAGCTGGCTAGGTATGGTCCAGACCGGCGGAGTGGTCTCGCTCGTATCCGTCACCATCGTAAGGAGGCGCGAATCGCCATTCGAATCCGCATACGCTCCCACAGCCCAGGATACGCTGGAATTGGGCACCCTTGTCACCCCATAAAGTATGTTATCGCCGCTACCCGCGTTCGGGCTGCCAACTCTGGTCCATGACGATCCGTCCCAGTGCATAGTCAGCGTTCTATACGCATCGACGTCATTATCCAGGGACATAATATAGCCCACCGCCCACACGTCGTCGCTGGCAGGGTCGGAGGCGACCGAATACAGCACGCTCTCGGTTGCCCCGGTGATGGTGATGGGCCAGTTCACCCACTCCTCATCGTCATAGCGCAATATCAGCGCGCGAGGGCCATTATTGGTCTGGTAGCTACCCACGGCCCACCCATCCTCTTCGGATACGGTCGTTACTCCATAAATATAGTTATCGACGTCAGGGTAGTTATAGCTGGGTATGCATTTCCACTCGCTGCCGTCCCAATGTTGCGCATGCGTCTGCCACAAGCCGTTAGTGCCTCCAGAGGTGACATAATACCCAAGTGAGTTACCATTATCGGACGCCGAGAAGGAAACCGCCGATAGAGGCTTGCGGCCAATGTTTTCGGGGTCGGGGGTGCAGCTTGGCACTTGCACCCAATCATAGGTGCCCGTCGCCCTGGCAACCATCGACACCAACAACCAGACCATGAGCGCGCTGAGTACGAGGCTAAACCGCTTCTTCATTGTAAGCTCCTAACCGGCTTTCATATAAGCCATGTCGTTGAATGAGAACGTTAAACACAAATCAGAAGTCAAATAGGCAATATGAATACATGGATGACGTAAGCATCCACAGCCAGGATATTGCCGGTTTGAGTATCATAGCACCACTCTCTGTGAAATACAATAGCAACGCTCAAAAAATAGGACTAATGGGATGGCGTGAAATTCGATACTGCTCTTACTCAAAAGGCAGGCTGGTGAGAGGACAGGTCGGAGGATATTTGTCGGTATTTGCTTTCCAAGGTATCGGATATCCTGAGACGAAGAGAGCGAGAATATCACGTAAAATAGAGATCGTGTCAGACATTTCACAGGCAGTACGCGTAATGCTTCACAAATAGGCCTAAAGTATGAGATATTTCCCTTGACACATAGATGCTGCATGCGTATGCTTAAGACACGGGCGCGGCTTAGATGCCCGGTGGATAAATCAACCGCCACGCAACCCCATCGCGTATTATCTTCAGGAGGACTACATCCCCGGTCAACCTGACGACAGGCGACCTTAGCGCTTCACCCTGAATTGGCACCCCGCGTTGTAAAATAGGCATATTAGCAATCTGAAATCCGAAACCTACAATCCGCAAGGGATGCATGGCTGGAGAGAGAGCATATGACAGACCGATTTGACAAATTCACAGAGCGAGCGCGCAAGACGCTGCAACTTGCGCAGGAAGAAGCCCAACGCTTCAACCACAACTATATCGGCACCGAACACATACTGCTAGGGTTGGTGCGGGAAGGGGACGGGGTGGCCGCTCGCGTCCTGAACAACCTGGGCATCGAGCTGACCAAAGTACGCTCTGCCGTCGAGTTCATCATCGGGCGGGGAGACCGCATGGTGATGGGAGAGATAGGCCTCACTCCCAGAGCTAAACGAGTGATAGAGTTGGCGGTGGACGAGGCAAGAAGGCTCAACCACCACTACATAGGGACCGAGCACCTCCTTCTAGGGTTGGTGCGAGAAGGCGAAGGGATAGCGGCCGGTGTATTGGAGAGCCTGGGTGTATCCCTTGAGAAAGTGCGTGCCCAGGTGATCGATGTGCTCAAGTCGTCCAGCGGCTACTCGTCGCAGAGCGGCAAGTCATCCAGCAAGACGCCCTACGTAGACGCGCTTGGCACCGACCTGACGGCGCTGGCGGTGGCAGGCAAGCTTGGACCGTTGATCGGGCGGCAGAAAGAGGTCGAGCGCGTTATCCAGATCCTGTCTCGCAGGACCAAAAACAACCCCGCGCTGATCGGCGAGCCGGGCGTCGGCAAGACCGCCATCGTAGAGGGTCTCGCCCAGCGGATCGTAGCCAACGACGTGCCGGAAACGCTACAGGGCAAGCGCGTGCTGGCGCTCGATATGGGCGCGCTCGTCGCTGGCACCAAGTACAGGGGCGAGTTCGAGGAGAGGCTCAAGAAGGTGGTGGCTGAGATCAAGGACACCGGGGCCATCCTCTTTATCGACGAGCTGCACACCCTGGTTGGCGCGGGCGCAGCCGAGGGCGCGGTGGACGCGGCCAACATCCTGAAGCCTGCCCTCTCGCGGGGCGAATTGCAAACCATTGGCGCGACCACGCTGGACGAGTACCGCAAGTATATCGAGCGGGACGCGGCGTTGGAGCGCCGGTTCCAGCCTGTGCAGGTGGACGAGCCGAGCGTGGAGGAGACGATAGCCATCCTCGAAGGCGTGAAGCACCTTTACGAGGAGCACCACCGCCTGAAGATCACAGATGAGGCGCTGAAGGCCGCCGCTCATCTCGCGGCGCGCTATGTAACCGACCGCTTCATGCCCGACAAAGCCATCGACCTGGTGGATGAGGCTTCCAGCCGCGTGAGGCTCTACAGGTCGGCCCAGCCGACGGGGCTGCGCGACGCGATGCAGGAGCTTGAGGCTATCTCGAAGGAGAAGGAGAGCCTGGTGGCCTCCGAGGACTACGAGCGAGCCGCCGACCTGCGCGAGCGCGAAGCCGCCCTGCGCACGCGTATCTCGCGTATGGAAGAAGGCTTCCAGGCCGAGAAGAGCGCCGACGTGCCCTACGTGACCGAAGAGGACATCGCCCAGGTGGTCTCTATGTGGACCGGCATCCCCCTCACCAGGATCGCGGGCGAGGAGTCGGAGCGGCTCTTGCAGATGGAGTCCGACCTGCACGGTCGCGTGATCGGGCAGGACGAGGCGGTAACCAACCTGGCGAAAGCCGTGAGGCGTGCCAGGGCCGGCCTCAAGGACCCCAAGCGCCCGATAGGCTCCTTCATCTTCCTTGGCCCCACCGGCGTAGGCAAGACCGAGCTTGCAAAAGCGCTGGCCGAGTTCATGTTCGGCTCGGAAGAGGCTCTGATCAAGATCGATATGTCGGAGTTCATGGAGCGCCACAACGTCTCCCGGCTCGTCGGTTCACCTCCAGGCTACGTGGGCTACGAAGAGGGCGGCCAGTTGACCGAGGCCGTGCGCCGCAAGAGCTACTCGGTGATCCTGCTCGACGAAATCGAGAAGGCCCACCCTGAGGCGTTCAACATGCTCCTCCAGATCATGGAGGACGGCAACCTCTCGGACGCCAAGGGCCGCAAAGTGGACTTCCGCAACACGATTATCATCATGACCTCCAACGTGGGCGCGGACGTGATCAACCGCGATATATCGCTCGGCTTCACCGTCAGAAACGACGAAGCCAAGACCGCCGCCCGCGAGTACGACGCGATGAAAGACAAGGTGCTCCAGGAGCTGAAAAAGACCTTCCGCCCCGAGTTCCTGAACAGGCTCGACGCGGTGATCGTCTTCCACTCGCTCACCACCGCGCACATCAGGAAGATAGCCGACCTGATGCTGAAGCGGGTGCGCACCCAGCTAGGCGAGCAGAACATCCAGCTCGAAGTGACCGACGACGCGATGGAGTTGCTGGCGACCCGTGGCTACGACCACAGCTTCGGAGCGCGCCCCCTGCGCCGCATCATCCAGAACCTGATCGAGGACCCTCTCGCCGAGGGCATGCTTGAGCAGCGCTTCCTGTCCGACACTTCCGTGTACGTGACCGTAGACGACGGGCTGCTGAAGCTAAGCTCGCAGGGCGAGTACGAAGAGGCCAACGCCCCGGTCAAGAAAGGCCGCAAGAAGGCCAAGGACGAGGACCGAGAACCTGAGCTTTCGAGCGCGGGCGCGGGACCCTCATCCAGCGATGGAGAGAAATAGGTCATAGACACATTTATGACAGAAAGGGGACAGCCGCTCGGCTGTCCCCTTTCTGTCATGGAATTGACAATCCATTACTATAAACATATAATGAGTCACAAATGTGTCTCAATGCCCAACTTGACTGAATAGGGGGCCGATAACATGAAGCGCATGGGAATACGGGAGTTGAAAGCTCATATGAGC
>JBAURA010000710.1:0-4892 GCA_049580985.1 Chloroflexia bacterium | reverse complement strand
CCCACAAGGGGTGCCCCTACAGAATCTTCTCGGTTTTGAAATAGCTTCGAAAGTGATTAAGATTACTTGATCGGCTGCACCAGTTGCGTGCGCCAGGTTGAAGGTTCCCAGGCAGACGTGTCGAGCTTCTGGCCGATATCGATCCAGTAGTAGACCTCCCAGGCAGCGCCATCCGGCTCGCGGCCATGCTCTTCCAGCCAGGCTGCAATACGGCCATAGGCGTCACCCAGTTTGTCGTGAGGTCCGAAGTGCCAGGTGGTGGCGGCGGAACCGCCCGGTAGCTCGCCACCGGCGATCCGGCCCTCACCTGCTATGGGCGCGGCCACCGGCACGCCGGTCTCCAGATCCGTTTCACTCTCCCCGAAGGTGTGATAGCGCACGAAAGGCGGGCCTGCGGGCTGTGCGTCACGTTGCCGCAGGTAGTCTCCAAGCGCTTGCAACCTGTCGCCCATAGCCTCGCCTAATTGGGCTATCCCCACGGTCGCCCTAATGCTCAAGACAGGTTGCGATGCGAGTTGCTCGACCTCGACCTTGCCATTCTCTTCTGAGTTCATTTGCCGACCTTTCCCCGCTACTTGCGGGCAATAGCTACAATATCAAGCAGCAGCGCAATACACGCCGTGCGATCATCCACCGACCTCGTATGCACATAATAGCACAGTTGTTCGTCTATCGCAAGGTATTCAGGTCCAGGGAGCGCCTACGTGATCGAAAGAGGGGTTAGCGTGGCAGGCTGCTGGGCAGCGCTTAGTGGAGCAAACTGCAAGCTATGTATTTACAGGTTATTACAAAACCCGTAGGGGCACCCCTTGTGGGTGCCCTCTCCGGAGAGTTGGATCTCGCTGGAAGAGGGCACCCACACATGTGCCCCTACGGGTTTTGAAAGGCGCACTAATTTGAGTAGAGGGCATGTTGCGTGGGCACGCCCTGGATTACGATATATCCTTTGGGTTGGCTATGCCTGGATGCTCAAGAGCCAAAAGCGCACGCTACGGCCTGTTCCAACGTCAAGGCATGCCCCTCTGCTCGTAGAGCTTCCCAGGTCGCCAGTCCCAACAGGTCGCGGCCAATAGCTTCGCTGCGATGATATTCGTCGAGGCCAACAGGTTGCAACTGAAAGCCGGTGGCTTCAAAGAGCGCCTCCGCTGCGCCGGATAATCTTGCGGCCTGCTCAAGGAGCGCTTTATATAACCGGCTGTTGTGTCGCTTCGTCTGCGCCTCCGATGTTGCTACTCCCGCCAACTCCACGAAACACTCGGCTATCCCCTGCTTATTACCCAACTCTACCGATATTGTCAGGCTTTCTCTCAAGAGAGCTCGCGCTTGTTTGAAGTCGCCCCGGCGACGCAGCACCTGCCCCAAACCGTATAGTGAATTGGCGATCCCCGGCTTCTCGCCGCGCTCCCTTCTTATCGCCAGGTTCTCTTCGTGTAGCTTGAGGGCGGCCTCCAGGTCGCCCTGGGCAAGCGCAATTGACGCTATATTGGTGAGTGAGATGGCGATGCCCGATTTGTCGCCTAGCGCCCTCCGTATAGAAAGGCTCTCCTCTTGCAATGACACTGCTTCCGCGTATTCGCCTCGATACGACTGTACGACCCCCAGGTTGCTGAGCGCGGTCGCTATCCCGTACTGGTCGCCGGCCTCCCTCCAGATCCGTAGACTCTCGGCATAGCACGCATAGGCCGCATCGTAGTCGGACTGGCGCTGCTTCACAATGCCAAGGTTATTCAAAGAAGAGGCAATGCCGGCCCTGTCGCCAACCTCCCGTTTCAAATCTAAGCTCGCCTGAAAGTATTCGGACGCCCGCTCGTAATCGCCCCGGTCGCGCCACACTACCGCCAGGTTGTTGAACGCACCGGCCATACCCTGTTTGTCGCCCAATTCTCTACGTGCCCCAAGGTTTTCCTCATGGAGCGCAAGCGCCGACGCATAATCACCGGCGGTATAAGCCAGGTTGCCTGCCCCATTCAGCGCATCTGCTAGCGCGGACGTTTGTGCCGCGCCTGGTGTGCGGTCCGGCAGCGCGAGGGCTTTTGCCAGCCAACCGCGACCCTCGGCTATGTAACCCCGTATCAGCCAGAACCGCCACAGCGCGCTACTCAAGCGTAATGCTTGCTCGACCTCGGCGCGCCGTAGCAACCAATCAAGAGCGGTACGGAGGTTGTTGTGCTCCGCATCCAGCCGTTGCAGCCAGGCAACTTGCTGTGCTCCCTTCAACTGAGGCTCCGCGGATTCTGCTAGCTCAAGGTAGTATTCGGCGTGCTTGCGCTGGAATGCGACCTCTTCACCGGTATGGGCCAACCACTCCGCCGCGCCCTCGCGGATGCTCTCCAGCATTCGCCAGCGCAAGCCCTCCTCCGCGGACTCTCGCTGCAACAGGCTCTTATTGACTAGAGACGCGACGCTTCCTGGAAAGTCTAACCCTAATGCGTCGTCCAGATGGCACACCGCTTCAACAGCCTCCTGCGTAAACCCGCCCGCAAACACCGACATACGGCGGAACAGCGCTTGTTGCGCTTCATTGAGCAGATCATAGCTCCAATCAATCGCGGTCCGTAGCGTCTGCTGCCGAGCCGGGAGATCCTGTGGGCCGCCTACGAGCAATTCCAGCCTGCCAGGTAGTCTAGCCAGGATATCCGCCGGTGTCAGATCGCGGATGTGGGCGGCGGCCAACTCTATGGCGAGCGGCAGGCCTTCCAGTTGCACGCACGTCCTGGCTATAAGCGCGGCATTCTCATCGTTGATCGCAAATTCGAGATTGGCGGCGGTTGCGCGCTCGGTGAATAGGCGCACCGACTCGTACCGCATCAACTGTTCAACCGGCATCGACGCTTGCAGGTCGGGCAGGGCCAGGGGGCGAACTCGGAACTCATATTCCCCGTATATGTGCAAAGCCTCCCGGCTGGTGACCAGCAACTTCAGGCCTGGAGAAGCAGCGAGCAACTGGGCCAGCACGGGCGCTCCGGGTATCACCTGCTCGAAGTTGTCGATCAGCAGCAACATGCGCTTGTCTAGTAAGGCTGCCTTTAGCCGCTCGTCCAGTGGCTGGCCGGCAACTTCGCGCACCTTCAGAGCGCGCGCTATTGTGGTGGCCACCAGGCCGGGATCGCGCACCGAATCGAGAGCGACGAAGAATATCCCATCGGCAAAGGGTAAACCGGCGCTTGCGTCGGCGCTTCCAATATCAGGGCTTTCAAGTAGCGTTTTCGCCACCTGCAAGCTGAGTCGCGTCTTGCCGATACCGGGCGCTCCCGTCATTGTGAGCAGGCGAACTTCGGCGCGACCTAATAGAGCGCACGCTGATCCTACCTCTTTCTCCCTGCCGATAAAAGCTGCCGGGGGAGACGGCAGGTTGTGCGGCCTTGCCTGGGTAGGGAGCCAGGGCGCGGTACCTTGCGTCGTGGCGGGTGCATCGGAGCGTGTAGTCATTCGAGCATAATCGACGAAAGCAGGCACTTCGTCGGAGGGGATGTGAAGGCAGCGAGCCAGCAGTTCCGCCATCTGCCTGGAGGGCCGCCGCTCTCCCAGCTCGATCTGTATGACCGTTCGCGCCGAGCAGCCTACGCACCGGGCAAGCTCCACCTGGGTCAGCCCCAACGTCTTACGCCTCTGCTTGAGCCACCCACCAAACGGCATCTCGTTACCCATTACAGACCTCGTGGCGATTCATGTCTCCATATTATCCCTTATTGCCCTTGCTTTCGACACAATCAGGCACATTTCACCCTGTTACACACTTTTGTGTAACAAGCTGTGTAAGTTGCGGTGTCATAAATTGCTGTCGCTGGCCCGCACCATGCTTGTAAGATTATAAGACCACCCTACGTCTTCGGTGGACCGGGCATGCAAAAAGGCCCACGAAGATGCCGGACTGGCCCTACTGATGTAACCTCCTCCCGTAAAATCACTGTCCCAACGAAGAATATTGGGGCAAGTTCTCCTACTGCAACCCACTACTGGAAGGGACATACAAAATGATACAAGCCTACGTAAAACGTGCTCTCCTGATAGCAACATTGCTCCTCGCGGGCTTGGCCCTATCGTTCCTGGCGCTGGCGGATGGCAAAGAGGCCGCCGCCAGGCTGGCCCCGGTGGACGCGCAACCGGCGCAAGACTCCGCGTCGCCGGAAGCCTGCCCCACCAACTGGCAACTTGCATACCCACCCCAACCGCGCACGCACCACTATCTGCACGACGTAGACGCCCTCGCCCCGGACGACGTGTGGGCGGTAGGCGAATACTACGACGAGTTCAACTACACTCCCGACACAGCCCTCATCACGCACTGGGATGGCGCTCAATGGACCATCGTGCCCACGCCCCCTTCTCCTTTCCAGGCGCGCCTGACGCTGTATGGTGTATCGGCCGTCTCTCCGACCGACATTTGGGCCGTGGGCGAGCAAGTCCCCAGCAGCGAAGGCGGCAGCGAGACCGGCGATGTGCCATTCGCCTACCAGCCTCTCTCGATGCACTGGGACGGCATACAATGGACCATAGTGCCCGTACCGCAGGAGCCGGGTGGCCTCCTGCTGAACGACGTGGTAGCCCTCGCCTCAAACGACGTATGGGCGGTGGGCGCGAACGACGGCTTCCACGCTACGAGAGCTTTCCATTGGGACGGCTCGGCCTGGAGTCTTGTGCCCACGCCCAACGGCGGCCAGTTCAGCGACGACAACGTGCTCACCTCGGTGGCGGCGGTCTCGCCCAACGATATCTGGGCGGTGGGCTACATCTACCCGAAGGGCGGCACTCCTAGGACCCTTGCCATCCATTGGAACGGTAGCCAGTGGTCGCTCGTGACCACACCCAATCCCGGCAACTACGTCAGGAGACTGGAAGGAGTTACGGCTGTCGCTGCTAACGATGTGTGGGCCGTAGGCCAGTACTCTTAT
>JBAURA010000709.1:0-7445 GCA_049580985.1 Chloroflexia bacterium | reverse complement strand
TGACAAATGTGGAGAAATAGGCATTAGAAGTGCTCAGGAAGCGTTACCGACCTGCGAGCGGAACCAGTCTATTGTAGAGGGGAGGCCTTGTTCGAGGGGGACTTTGGGTTGCCAGCCGATCATGCTGATGATGCGGGTGATGTCGGGGCAGCGGCGGGTGGGGTCGTCCTGGAGTGGAGGCAAGTACAGGATCTCGGATTGTGAGTGGCAGAGGTCGCGTATAAGCACGGCGAACTCTTTGATGGTGCGCTCGTCGGGGTTGCCCACGTTGAACACCATGCCCTGTGTGTCAGGTGGTGCGAACATAACGGCTATCAGGCCTGCTACCATGTCGCTCACGTAGCAGTAGGAGCGGGTCTGGTTGCCGTCGCCATAGATGGTGAGAGGATTGCCGAGCAGAGACTGGGTGATGAAGTTGGGGACGGAGCGGCCATCCTGCGGGTTCATGCGCGGGCCGTAGGTGTTGAAGATGCGGACTATGCGCGCGTCCAGCCCGTACTCGCGCACGTAAATGGAGGTGATAGCCTCCCCGAAGCGCTTACCTTCATCGTAGCAGGCGCGCGGGCCTGTGGTGTTGACGTTGCCGTTGTACGTCTCGCGCTGAGGGTGGATTTCGGGGTCGCCGTAAGCTTCGGAGGTGGAGGTGATCAGGTATTTCGCATTGTGCCTGAGGGCCAGGTCGAGCACGTTGTTCGTGCCCTGCGCGTTGATCAAGGCGATCTGGAGGGGTATCTTGCTGAAATCGGCGGGCGAGGCGGGGCTTGCGAGGTGGAACACCGCGTCTATCTTGTCGAGCGCGTCGAAGTCGGACGTGACGAGGGGCTGGACGATGTCGTGCTCCAACAGGTGGAAGCTGGTATTGTCGTGCAGGTGGGCTATGTTCTCGCGGTTGCCCGTCAGGAAGTTGTCAATGGCGGTGACGGTATACCCCTGGGCCAGGAGTGTGTCGCAGAGGTGGGAGCCGATGAAGCCCGCGCCGCCGGTGACTGCTATGTGCAAGGTGTTTGCCTCCGATGCTAGAGTTGGTAAGGGTCGCTCTTATACAGCATACGGCTTAACTGTAGCGCGCCGCAAGAGAGCCAGAAGATCAGGGCCAGGTCCATGAGAAAATACGAGTTGTCTACCATGCCGTGCACCAGGAAGGCCGTCATAGAGGCGACCAGGCCGACGGCAAGCGCACGCAGCAGTGAATCGGACGCGCCTTTCTGGGCCGTCCATTTGGCTAGCATGATCGCTTCGCGGTAGTAGCGCCAGAGAAGCCAGGCGAGCACAAACAGGCCCATTATACCCAATGAGAGCCACCAGTCCAACACGATGTTATGGGGGTGTGAGGTGAATAGCTCGGCTTCCTGCTGGGGCTGGATGTATAGCCACTGGCCGTAGGGATCTTTAGCCTGGTAGCGGTTCAGGAACTGGTCGAGGCCAATCCCGAAGAAGGGGTGATCGCGCCCCATTTTGAGGGCGCTGACCCAGATATCGATGCGCTTCAAGCCGCTGGAGGGGTTGAAGATGCGGTCCGGGAGGCTTGGGAAGAGGATGGCGGCCGCCATGCCCGCGCCGATGCCCGCCACCGCCACGGCCAACAGCCAGCGCCGGAAAAGACGAGTGGTACGTGCGTGCGCCCAGCCGAGGGGCCACCGCAGGCCGATAGTGATGGCCAGCACGACCGCCACCGCCACGGCGACCCAGGCCCCACGCGAATAGGTGAGAAGGAAGGTAGCGAAGAGGGGGAGGCAAGCCAGCCCGTACAAGGCCTTACGCCAGCCCCAGGGCAGAAATAGAGCCACGCAGGCCGCGAAAGGGGCTACCCGGTCAAGGTATAAGGCGAGGTTGTTGGGGTGCCGGTAGACGCCGAGCACCCGGCTCACCCCTTCGACGTTCAGAGTATTGCTGCTGCCCACGAATTGCCACAGCCCAAGCAGGGCGACGAAGACGCCCGCCGCCACGAAGAAGTCGAGCACACGCATCAGGCCACGCTTGCTGGTTATGATGTCTGTCAGGAGGAAATATAGGAGGACAGGCTCAATGATCACCCACCTGTAAGTGCGGGCGCTTTCCGGCGCGAACTGCTGGTTGACCAGCGTCCACAGTGAGATCGCGCCGAGGGCAAGGAGGATGGCGGCGGGCAGGGCGAAAGCGTCCTGGCGAGTCCAGGCGCGAAGGCGCTCAATTGCGGATTCTAGCGATATGAATTGCCCTAGTTGGGGAGTTTCTGCTTTCTGCCCCCTGGCTCCGTCCGCCCATCGTCCATCGTCCACCGTCCTTCGTCCACCGTCCTTCGTCCACCGTCCGCCTTCACCGGGCCAATCCACGACAATAGGTTTCGCCAGGTCCGCTATAAGCTGCCTGGGGCGTGCGGGCCATTGGGCGGATTCTAGCTCGCTCTCGGCCAGTTTCAGATCTGGTGGCTCGTGGAGGATGCGTATTGGCCTGGTTGCCCTCATGTCTCTGCCGATAGCACTGGGCTGGGCATGCCCAGCCCCTACAACATTACCGGATCTCGATCCCTGTATCTCCCTCGCGCTATCTTGCGGGAAAGTAGGCTCGCTACCGTTGGCAGAGGTTTGCGCCGGGAGGGTTGTTTCGGGGGTTGAGGCGGCCAGGCTCTCCCAGAGGTTGGGCAGGAAGAAGGCGAGGGCGCGGCGGGCGATGAGGGCGGCGAAGGCGAGGAAGATGAGGCTTTCGGCGACCTGTAGCTCCTGGGAGCCGTATTGCTTGGGGTACCAGAAGAAGGGTATAGAGAAGGCCACCAGGGCCAGGGCGACCTGGGGCTTGAAAATAGCAATCGCTACGTAGCCCGCGAGGGTGGCGGCTATGATCCTGATGTCGTTTGCCGCGTAGTAGAGCATAAAGAGGGCCACCATGCCCACCACCGCCGCGCCGTTGAGGGCCTCCTCCCTGGCTTGCGGACTGTAGCGGCCCTGTGGAAGGTCAAGAGCGGCGCGTGCCCAGCCCGCCACCCCCGTGCCCACATAAGCAAACGACGCCAGCGACAGCAGACCGAAACCGCTATACAACAGGAGGAAGCCGGCGGTGGCGAGAATTGGCCTGTCCCGCGGAGTTGGCGCCGGCGGGACGACCTTGCCGTACTCCTGTAGCGCGAAGTAGGCGGGGCGTGGGGTGAAGTCCTGCTGTAGGAGGGAGAAGTAGGTAGCGGGTTCGAGGGGGTCAGCGTCGGGGTTGCGGAGGTACCAGACGAACATCACGCCCATCCAGGGCCACTCGTTGCGGGCGCGTTGGTACCCTTCCACCTCATATTTGCCCTGTGTCTCCTCGTCTACTTGTATGTTATGGCCCCAGATGTTCTTGTCCTGGAAGACTTTCCACTCATCGGGGGAGAGATTGAGCCGTTGTTGAAGGTCGAGCGGGATGCTGACCCAGGCGTATTCGCTGATCCAGATGGGGGTGTCAGCGTCGTCGTTAGCGACCATCACGTCGCGCAGGAGGACGGCGCGGGAGAAGGAGAGACGCTTGAAGTCCATGCGGCGGTCACCCGGCGGCTGGCCGAGGCCATAGAGCATAGTTGACATAACATCGAAATAAGGAGCGCCGCCCGCCCAGTACATATCCTGGAGGTAGAGGATATCGTTTCTGTTGGCAGCCGAGTCCTCGGTGGTGGGGGCGAGGGCGGCGCTGATGATTACGGCCTCCGGGTCCACGGCCTTGATGCGGTCGTGAGCCACCTTCAGGAGCTTGACGTACTCCTCGGCGCTCACGGGGTGCCCACCCCATTCGCCGAGGAGGTTAGGCTCGTTCCATACCTGGTAGTACTTGATCTTGCCCTTGTAGCGCGTGGCGACCGCCTCCGCGAAGTCGCCGTAGTCGTCGGGGTTGTTGGGCGGGCCTTTGTGGTATTTCTCTAGATCGTCGCCCGGCATGCGCGCCCACACGGGGGGGCTGTCGAGGCGGGCCATGATCGTCATGCCGTGGCCCACCGCCTGGTCCACGATGAAGTCGTACTTGTCCCAGGCGCTGACCACCTTGCCGGGGTTGCGCGTGTCGGTGTAGTCGCCTTTGGCGCTGATCTCGATGTCGTTCCAGGCGAAGCCCTGGCGTATCCACTTGAAGCCCCCATCGCGGGCCATGTCGAGGGTCTGCACGACCTTCCCAGGCTCCACCTCTTTTTCGAGGAAGAGGTTGACGCCCATAGGGTTCACGTCGGCGAGGGGCACGGGCGGCGTGTCGCGTCCCCAGGCGACTCCGGCATGCAAATAGCTATCGGCGAAGGAGACCAGCATGAGGCCGCCTACCGAGCCGGCGAAGAGGAGGCAGGCGTATATCACCCTTGCTATCGGGTTGAGCGAGATATCGGAGAGGAGGGCGCGAGCGTGGCGCATCACCGCCCGGCAGCCGCCGTTTCGGGCGCGGGCGGCGGCTTACGCAAGACCCAGACGAGGACGCCGCACCCCGCTAGCAGGGCCAGCGTCAGCAGGCCGAAGATGATGTAGGAACGGGAGGCCCCTATGCTGATCGCGCCTATGCCGGGCAGATCTGGACGTTGGACCATAGGGGCGTATGTGCGCCCGCCCCCGCGGACCTGCTCGCCGGCAGGATCGGCGGCGGCGGTGATGGTGAGGGTGTGCCTGCCTGTGCGGAACTCGGAGTTGATGCCCCGCGCCAGCACGATCTCGGTGGGCCGGCCGACCGACGGCACGTCAATATAGGCCGCGCCCGCCTCGTCGCGGGGGAGATCGGAGGCCACCAGGCTGGCGGAGCCATCTATGGCGACGTAGTAGCGCGCTTCGACCGTAGTGGTCGTCGCGTCTGTGCTGTCGGGCGGCACGAGTTGCAGCTTGACGTCGGTGCCTATGAACTGCACGTCCAAAGAGATGTCGAGGGTCGAGGGATAGAGGTACATCCCGCCCGGCGCTTCATTGCCGAGGCCCACGCGCCAACGGGCGTCGGCGTCCACGGGGGTGGAAAGCGGCCCCCAGGAGCCTGGCATAGCCACCCTATCTTCGGTGGTGCCCTGCTCCTGTATGATGCGGTAGGCGGGCCTGTTCACAAAATCGGGGTCTACCAGCATGAAATAGTAGTCGCTCTGGGTCTGCGGGATGTCGCCTACCTGGCGCAGGTACCAGATGGTGAACACACCCGCCCAGGGCCAGTGCTCGCGGGCGTAACGTATCCCGCGCACGGTGTATTCGCCCTGCTCTTCGGGCGTCACGCGGCCCCAGGGGAGGTTCGTTATCTCAGGGGGCGAGGCGTTCCAGCCGTACTCGTTGAACCACACCGACTTACCGGCGTCGCCGTTCTTCTCCATCACTTCGCGCAGCAATTCGACGCGGCGGAAGTTCAGCTTCTGGCGCGAAGGCTCGTCCTCCGGTGGGAAGGAGGTGCCGTAGGCGTTGGCGGCCATGGCGTCGAAGTATTGCCCGGCGCCGGCGTCGTACATGCCTTGCAGGTAGTCTATCTCGTTGAGGTTGCCCGCGTAGGCCAGAGACTCGTTGTTGGTAGCCAGGGGCGCGGCCAGCACGACGATGTCGGGGTTAGCCCGCTTCGCCGCTTCATAGGCCACCTTGAGCATCTCCGTGTATTCAGCCGCATTGACGGGCTTGCCGGTGGCCCATTCGCCTTTCAGATTAGGTTCGTTCCAGACCTGGATGGCGGCGACGCCGCCCCGGTAGCGCGTGACGAAGGTCTCAACGAAGCGGCCAAACTCGTCCATGAACCCGTCGGAAGGGGGGGCCTTGGGGTCGGGGTTACCAGGGTGCGACCATGCCGGAGCGCTGTCGATGCGGGCGATTACGCGCAGGTTGTGCTGCTGGGCGCGCTGCACTATATCGTCGAACTTGGTCCAAGCGTTCTGGTTGTTCTTGACGTCCCAGAAAGGATTGTCCGGGTCGAGCCTGTATTCGATTTCGGCCCAGGGGAACTGCTGCTTGATCCAGCCGGCTCCCAGGTCCTGGGCTGACTGTAGCGTTTGCTCCTTCTTGAAGCTCTCCACTTCCTTGTGCAGGAAAGTATTCACGCCGTAGGGCTGGACCTCCGCCAGGGGGATTGGGCTGATCGTGCGCGGTATAGCGTTGGCGGGGCCGTCGGTAAATGGGGAGAGCCACACCGTCTCGACGATGAGAGCCAGGATGGCAAGGAGTAGCGCGAGCTTCTGAAACTTGCGGCGGCGCGTGGTGCGCTGCTGTATATACTCGCCCGTGGTAGGCATGGCGGGCGCAATCGGCAGGCCCGCTACGTTAAGGAGGGCGGGGTCGTCCACCCGCACGATGGGCAGTTGGGAACCATGCGAGCCATTGGAGCCGGGCGAAGCCGTAGGTGGGACTACGGTTTCGCGCGGGGCGTCAGGGGTGGCAGTGACCGAGGCGGCAGACACGGTAGGGGAGGTGGCAGACGGCGCTGAGGTGCTTTTCTCCCCACGCGCGCCTGCGCGGCCCGTGCCGCGATCAACCGATCCGCTCCGGCGAGCGGTCCCTCTTGTCAAATGAGTTCCTCCTGGTCCAGCGCCCTGGCTGCTCACCGGCGTGACCCTACAACCTCTAATTGCCGACATGTGCCGGTTTGGAGGCGTCGTAGATTCTTGGGCCGGTGCTTGCTTAAACCACATTATACACATAGCGCCCGATGTGGGCAACCAAAAAGGGGTTTGTATGTTATAATACGCTGGCTTAATCCGGCGGCTCCGCGTGAAGCGCGCTAGATTTGTGCGAAAGCTGCGCGCTCACGCGCCTGATTGTGAGACGTTTAGAACGTATAAAGGTTGTAAGGCGGTTGTCAGTTGTTGGACCAACAACCGACAACCGACAACTGTGATATAGATGCAAGCGCACGACTACCAGCCGGAAGAGGGCAAGCCCTCCGGGCGTGAGATGGCTGAAAAGAGCGAAGGCTTAGAGAGCACAGCCGCCGGCAGGCATTTGACGCTGCTGGGCACCGCCGACGAGCGCGCCACCAGGGTGCGCCGGTTGCGCTATGCGCTTATCACCGCCAGAGTGCTCGCGGATGGCGTGCTGCTGGCGGCGGCGTTCGTGGCGGCCTACTGGCTGCGCTACGGGCTTGAGCTAGGGAGCGACGTCGCCCCCGAGTCGTTCCGTTCTCTCTGGTCGTTTGGCCTCGATATCGTGGCGTTCGTGGCGATCACGCTGCTGACGTTCCAGATGCGCGGGCTGTACGCCCTGCCCAGGGGCGCGTCGTGGCTCGACCATTTGCGCATCATCACAAGCGGCTCGATCATCGGCGTGGCCGCATTGACGCTGGGCACGTTGGTCTTTACCCCGGTGCTGCAAAGCCGCCTCCTCCTGATATTGCTGGTGGTATCTACCCTGACAATCTTCGCGTTTGAGCGGGCGGCTTATCGCCAGTTGAGGATGTGGCTCTGGCGTCGTGGGATCAACATCAGGCGGGCGCTGGTGGTGGGCGCGGGAGTGGCGGGCCAACGCATCATGAAGGCTATAGTGGAGCGCCCCGAATTGGGTTATAAGCTGTCCGGGTAC
>JBAURA010000708.1:0-2600 GCA_049580985.1 Chloroflexia bacterium | reverse complement strand
CCCACAAGGGGTGCCCCTACCGATTTCTCTGGAAACTGGTCAAGCGATAGAAGTCCAATAGGCCCGAAGGTAGAAGCGATTGCCTTCGGGCCGGCGCATAATAAAAGCAGACGGCCCTGGCGGCGTCAGGGGATTTACGCCGCACAGGGCTGTACGATTCTTAGGAGGCATAGATATGGCACAATGGGAATACAGAGTGGCCTACGTAGACTTCCGTGGCCGCGTATCTATCGAGGGGCAGGAGATCCTGATGGAGAAGGACGAGCGCCGGAGCGCCTTCGTGCGGACCGTGCTCGACCACCTGGGCAACGACGGCTGGGAGCTGGCGGGGGTACACCCCCTGTGGCCCGCCGAGACGAGCTATATGATCTTCAAGCGCCCAGCCGAGGGTGAGTCCGCCGACAAAGGCGACCAGCAAAAGCAGCAAGAGCCTGGCGACCAGGCCACGGACAGCACAGGGCAAGAGAGCGCGGCGGGTGAGCCGACCCGCGCCATAAGCGGCGAATCGACGGAGATGGTCTAAGAGCACCTTTACGCACCCCCTGTAGGGGCGAGGCATGCCTCGCCCTGCCGGCGGCGAGATTCATATTTTGTAATTGGTGCCAATCAAACAACGGAGAGCATGATGGAAGCGATAGTAGAGAAGACGGACGTATTGAGCAGCTTTTCCAACCAACTGGCGGATGCCGTCGAGCGCGTCGGCAAGTCGGTTGTGCTTGTGAACGGGCGGGCACGCCAGGCGGCCACCGGCATCGTCGTGCGCGACAACGTCGTGCTCACGGCGGCGCACGTGCTTGAGCGCGACGACCCTGAGATCGAGACCTGGGACGGGAAGACCCTCAAGGCGAAGCTGGCGGGTCGCGACCCGATCACCGATCTCGCGGTATTGAAAGTGGAAGGCCTCGATCTTGAGCCTGCGGCCACCGCCGGCGGGGCCAAAGTAGGCCAGTTTGTGCTGTCGGTGGGACGCCCCGCGAGCGGGCAGGCGATGGCGAGCAGCGGCATAGTGAGCGCCGTGGGCGGTCCTCTCAGGACGCGGGAGGGCGTGCTCCTGGAGCAATATCTGAGCACGGACGCCCGGCCTTATCCCGGCTTTTCGGGTGGACCGCTGATCAACACTGACGGCGAAGTGCTTGGCATCATGACTTCGGGCATCCTGGGCAACTCGTCCGTGGTGATCCCCTCCGCGCTGGCCCTGCGAGTGGCGGATGCGCTGTTGGAGAGCGGCACCATCAAGCGGGGCTACCTGGGGGTGGCGAGCCAGGCAGTGGAGCTTGGCGAGCACCAGCGCGCGGGCCGCAACCAGGAGAGCGGGCTACTGATCGTCCACGTGGACGAAGATGGCCCCGCGCATAAAGCAGGTGTTCTGATAGGCGACATCCTCGTTGGGCTGGATGGCAAGACGGTGGCCGACGCCGAGGTCCTGCTGGCGCTGCTGGCGGGCGACAGGGTTGGCAAGACGATCCCGGTCGACGTGATCCGAGGCGGCGAACTGCGTACCCTAGACGTAACAGTGGGCGAGCGTAAGTAGAAGCGAGAAGTGAGAAGTGAGAATAAAGATAAAAGCTACTTGAGACCTGAATTCCCATTTCTTACTTCTTATTTCTTACTTCTCACTTCTCCAATGAAGGATAAATGATATGGCACTAGATACTATCGAACAGGTAGAAAAGCCCATAGCCGTTGCATTGCCATCTATCTCTGACGCTATAGTCGAGATGCTGGCGAAGGCGCGGAAGGGCGTCGTGGAGGTGCGTGGGCGCGGGCGTGGCGCTGGCGCCGGGATCATCTGGGGTGGCGACGGCAAGATCATGACCAACTACCACGTGGTGGCGGGCACCGGCGGCAGGCCGCAGATCCACCTGAACGACGGCAGGCGGTTCGGCACTCGCCTGGTGGCCGAGAACCCGGCGCTTGACCTGGCTATGCTCGAAGTCGAAGGGAAAGACCTGCCCGCGCTGCCCATCGGTGACTCGTCGCGCCTACGCGTGGGAGAGCTTGTATTCGCCGTGGGGCACCCGTGGGGGCACAAGGACGTGGTCACGGCGGGCATAGTAAGCGGGCTTGGCCGGGTGACGGGCGTGCAATCGGGACGGAGCGCCGACTACATCCGGTCGGACGTGCGGCTCGCGCCCGGCAACTCCGGCGGGCCGTTGCTGAACGCATCGGGCGAAGTGATCGGCGTCAACTCGATGATCTTTGGGGGCGACATGTCGGTGGCGGTGCCCAGCCACGTGGCGCTCGACTGGCTCGCTCGTGCCGGGCAGCGCGCTTACCTGGGAGTTGGCGTGCGCCCGGTGCGCATAAACAGCCGGGGCGAGGGTGGGCCTGACGTGACGGCAGGGGTGATAGTGGTCGGCCTGGACCCCGAAGGCCCCGCCTCAAAGGCAGGCGTGCGCCTGGGCGATGTGCTGCTCGCGGTGGCGGACCAGCCCGTTACGGACACCGCCACGATTCGAAGGGCGCTCTCGCAGGGCGTTTCAGAAGGCAAGACCGAGATTGCGCTCATCCGGGGTAAAGAGCCTCTAAACCTGGAAGTGCACCTGGCCGAAGCCGCATAAGAATCTTGGTTATAGAAGGGAAATGCTGGAATGGGCCGC
>JBAURA010000707.1:0-2105 GCA_049580985.1 Chloroflexia bacterium | reverse complement strand
CCGTCCACCGTCCACCGTCCACCGTCGTCCGCGCGCTTGCCTGGGCGCTTCCCTACGCGCTTCCCTACGCGCTTCCTACTTTGCTGTTCGTGGGGTTGCGGCTGGTGAGTGACGCCACTATAGGAGGCTACCGGAACGCCCCTACAGATTTCCAGCGCTTCTTCTGGGATGCCTTAGTGACCGCCTTCCTCGGCATGCTCATGCCGCTCAACAGGCTGGTGTTCGGTGAGACCCTGGTGCAGGTCGCCGGCATGGCTATGACTTTATTGGTCCTGGGCGCGCTAATTGCATGGGGAAGGCGGCGATGGCCGGTGCTCTTACTCGCGCTCGTATGGTGGGTAGCCTTCCTCGTACCTGCACTCAATCTGATAGTGTTGGCGGATCGCCCATCCAACCTCCAAAATCGTATCTACTACCTGAGCCTCATAGGTTTTTGCCTGGCACTTGGCTCAATCTTCTCCGTCCCGTTCGCATATTCTCGCCGGAGTGTAATGAGGGTGGGCTGGGCGGTCATCGCAGCGGCCCTGCTGATCGCCGTGCCGGTCACGTGGAAGCAGCTCGAACCGTGGACACAGGCCTCCCGACAGACGCGCCACATCGTCAGTGAGCTAGTGGGTATGCTCCCTCCGAGGCAGAAAGGTCGGATCGAGATCAATGCGCACAATCTGCCCCTGGAGTATGAAGGCGCTTACGTCTTTTGGAACGGATTGGACACCGCCGTGCAGGTGTTCCACGGCCAGAGCGCGCGCGTCAATGGTGTCGATAAACTCAGCTCGCAAGCCCTTGCCGAGTCGCTGGGGAACAATATAGGGCGCTGGAACCTCGATTTCACGTTCAACCCGGCTGATGAGCTTTTTTACGTCGGCGGGTTAGCGGGAGTCACTAAGGCCGCAGAGCCACCCGCTACGTCAGGCACGCTTGCGTGGGACTTCCGCGCCTGTGGAGAAGAGATTCCTGCCGGCGCGCAGGCAACCAACGCCGATCTGGAATGCCGGGAGGGTTACACTACCATATCGGCCCGCGATAGCGACCCCACAATCACTTTCTCCGGCGTGGACCAGGACCTCACAGGCGTGCGGTGGTTAAGGCTGGCGGCCTCCATTCGCTATCCCTCCCTGGCTGCCCCGCGCCTGGGCGAGTGGTACTGGTCGGGAGAGGACGGGGCATGGGGCGAGCAGAAGAGCGCCCGCTTTCACGTGGGCACGGATAAGGAGTGGCGCGTATACTGGACCTACGTCAGCGCCGCCGACGTTGGGGCGCGCCTCACCAACCTCCGCTTCGACCCTGTGAATGACCGGGCCGAGGCCGAGCTAGGCTGGATCGCGGTTACGGCCATAGGAGCGGTTAAGTAGGGCGGCATGCGCCTTGCTATCTGTTATGCTATGTGAAGCCGTTTATGCTCATACAAGGCGACACCTTCAAACGATAAAAGGAGGGGATTACAATGTCCGATCACGATCATAAGAAGCAAAAGGCCCGAAGCGGCAAAAGCATCCTGGGCGGAATCACCGGCCTGACCGGCGCCGCCAAAGAAGCCGCGGAAGAGGCGGAGGACAACGCGCGGACGCCTGTGGACCGAGTCAAGAGGCTGGCGGATGCCGCCAGGGAGGCCGCGGAGCAGGCCAAGAGGCAACACCAGAATCCCATCGACCGGGTCAGGGAGATAGCCCAGGCCGCCCAGCAGGCAGCGGAGAATGCCCGCAAGCAGGCTGAGACAAAGAAGGCCATCGAAAACGCCCGGCGCGCCGACCAGGCCCGAAATGCCGAACAGGCAGAGCAGGAGGAATTCCAGGGGTCAGGCGGCGTGGGTAGCGCGGAGCAGTTGGATGCCATCCGCCGGGGCTACATAGAGCGCGGGCTGGCCGATCCATCTGGGCTTACTATCGATAACGATGCCACGGCCTCTAACCTGGACGCGGGCATCAACAGCCAGGGCGCAGGCATGCAATCCAACCTGGATGCTATCAAAAGCGACGACGACCGCTCCCAGGGCCTCACCGGCGGGCGCAACCTGGGATAGTCTGACCCCTGCATAACAAATCCGTCCCGGCAGGGTAAGCGTTGAGACTTACAAATGGAAATGTCGTAGGGGCACCCCTTGTGGG
>JBAURA010000706.1:0-6759 GCA_049580985.1 Chloroflexia bacterium | reverse complement strand
CAGGGCGGGCATGGGGACCCGCCCCTACAGGCGAATTGGCTCTAAACAAGCGCGCCGTGCAGCCGCGTGAGGAAGTAGGTCCACCCGTCGAGATGCCCCTGACGTTCCTCCTGGTCCTTCTCACTCTGCGTGTACATGCCGTGGCTCACGGTCAGTTGCGTGCCGATGTCGCCTACCGGCTCGAAGCGGATGTCTACGTGGCGCGTGGGGGTGTCCGGCTCGTGGTCCCAGCGCCAGGTGAAGGCCAGCCGTACGCCTGGCTCGAAGGCGGTGTAGGTGCCGCGCAGGTCCCAGTTCATCGAGGGCCACGACAGGTGATATTCGCCTCCTTCGTGTGCTTCTAGCTTCGCTTTTGGCGGCCACCACTCTTTCAGCAGGTCCGGTTGTGTCCAGTGCTGAAACAGAGCGTGCGGTGACGTGTTCCGGTAAAAAGTTGTCACCATCAGTTGCTCCGGCCCGCTCTCTTGCTGGACGATTGCCTCTTCTCCTATCTTCTCCTCTACCATCCTGCCTACCTCGCGTCTGAGCTGCCTGTATCTGTGGTACTGGTGGCTGTCGTACTTTTGCAAAACCATCCTTGTGTCCTTTTAGACCAAAGTTATTTGGTGAGAGGAGAGAATTGGGGACACCCCAAACCCCGGCAGGGAAGCGCCCCTGCACCCCCTTTATCTCTCCTGAGACCTGAAGTGCTCGATGAGCATCATTATTTCGCCCCCTTGCTTTACCAGTATGCCCTGTTCGTCCCACCCCTCTTGCGGCAGCAATTCCTGGATCTCGGGTGGCGGCGTCTGCTGTATGACGTCGTAGAGCCAGCCGCTCTCGGCCAGGGCCATGTGGTAGAGGATCGTGCCGAGGGTATTGTTGCCCATGGGTGGCACTCTGTCCAGCCATTCGTCCGGCAAGCCTTCCAACTCGCGTAAGGTCCTGCGCCTGGTATCTTGCATAACCCACAGGGCCGTGCCAACGATGGGAGCGCAGCCTTCCAATGGCTCGACTTTGTAGATGTGTCTCTCTATGTCTGTGCCGGGTGCTGACATTTCGTATGCTCCTTCGTTAGAATTGGCGTGCAGACATCAGATGCGCGGCGGTCCTAGTTCCAACCGCGCGCGTACATGGTCGAACGTGGTTGGCAGGTCAAAGCTTTCTATCCACCATGTTAGCCCGGCTTCCACGAGTGGCGCAAGGTGGTCACGGTCCTTGTCGTGATCGGTGCCGGTGGTGCTGCCTCCCACAACCACATCTAAGGGCGCATCGCTCTCGCGGTATTGACTCATATACGCGAGCATCTCACGCACTTCGTCGGGCGTTATCTCGCGCTCCAGGTCGTCGCCCGCAAGGATGGGGAAGACACCGTCCCACTGGGCTGCTCGTCTGAAAGGTTTCTTGTTGGGCCACATGCCCGCTACCCACACGGGTATGCGCGGCTCCTGCACGGGTTTCGGCAGGAACTCCACGTCTTTGAGGTGGAAGTGCTTGCCCTCGAAGGAGAACGGCGCGCCGCACCAGAGGCCGGTGATGACCTGTAGCCCCTCGTCCAGCATCTCGCCGTGGGCCTTCAGGTCGGTCGGCTCGCCGAAGCGGCTGTAGTCGCCGAACCAGTCGCCGCCCAGCCCAACGCCCATGATAGCGCGTCCACCCGACAGATGATCGAGCGTGGTTACCTGCCGGGCCAGGGTCCAGGGCCGCCGCCTGGGCACGGGCGTGACCATAGTGCCCAGCTTGATGCGCGAGGTGGTCATCGCCATGGCCGCCAGGGTCATGAAAGGGTCGGCGGCGGCCATGGGGTGGGGCCACGCCCAGAGCACATGGTCCCACAGGAAGAAGCCGTCCCAACCCGCTTCTTCGGCTATATGGGCAAGCTGGGCGGCGGTGCGTGGGTCGCCGCAGAGGTCGAAATTGGGTAGTGAGATGCCGTAGCGCATGGGGGCTGTTTCTCCTGGTTGTCAGTTGTCAGTTGTCGGTAGTTGGTAGTCGGTAGTCGGTAGTCGGTAGTCGGAGGGAGTGTCATGGAATCTGCTCTGACGATGGAACTTCTTTAAGTAGGCAGAGCAGATTCTTGTTAGGGAGAATCTGTCTTCCCACTTATCGTATTTCCGTGGGAAGACAGATTCTGGAGGGTGAGAGTAGCCTCATACCGACAACTGACTACCGTCGACTTGCTCGAAGCGCCAGCGTGTTGGGCTGGTGGAGAAACGGGCTACGTTCCAGGCTAACAGCTTGTGCGGGCGCATCATGAAAAGGCCGCGCTCGCGCCAGGCGTCGGGTTCCGGTGTGTATTTGTACCTGGTTGAGTACTTGCGCCCGAATTCTTCGGCCAGTCGGTCGGCGAGGTTGTCGGGCGCTTGCGGCAGGTCCTCTACCACGCCCTCGATGATGATGGCTTCCTCACCTACCTCGACCTGCACCGATATGAGGGGATCTCGTGCTATGTTGCGGCCCCAGCCGGTATCCGGGGAGCCGTCGAAGTAGAGGATGCCATCTATCCAGGCTCCCCATACAGGGCGGACGTGAGGTCGTCCAGTGGAGGAGGTAGTGGCGATCCAGTAGTTCAGCGCATCCTTCAGTACTTCGGTAACGTGTTCCCATGTCAACATCCCTTCTTCCGTCGCCGTGACGATGTATCCCTCCGGCATCCAGGGCCGGCTGACGTCCGGCTCGTGCTCTATCTTCTGATCTATCATCGTTTCACCTCTAATAGAGTAAATAGAAAGCGCCCTTATGACGCCAGCAATTGATCGATCCACCCGCCGATCAGCTCCGCGGCCCGGTCTGCTTTGCCCCAGTAGACGTGATCGGCCCCTTCTATCAGGTGGGTGTCTACGCGGGCGGCGGCGGTGGCGTGGCGGCGCATTTCGTCCAGGTCGGCCTGGGAGCCGCACCACTCTTCCTCCGTGCCATAGAAGGCGAGGATGGGGCATGCTATCTGTGCTATGTAGGGAGTCTGCTCGGTGGATGTGAGAACGTGTTGAGCGATGCGGGCACGGGCCAGGAAGGTCTTGACGCTCATACGATACCACGACACTTCGAGCGGCGGCAATATCTCATCTTCCCGGCCTTCGGCCTCCATTTTCTCGGCCAGGGCTATTCGCTCCGCGTCGGCCCTCCACCTCACATCGCCCGAAGCGCACACCACGCCGAGCACGCGGGGGTCCTGGCGCACCGCCTGGTAGTAAGCGACTTTGTTGGCCCCGAAGCTGTGGCCCACGAGCACCACACCCTTCGCGCCGTTTTCGACGGCCAGGTCTATCCAGGGCGCTATATCGAGGGGTACCTCGTCAAATCGCTCCCAGCACGCGCCGCCGGGGGTCGAGCCGCCTTTGTCGTCCCAGATGACCGAGATCACATCGTGGCCGTGGGTGTTGGCGGTGATGAATGTGTAGCCCAAGCCGGCTACTTCTCTACCTAGCTGGACGTAGGGGTAGTCGTAGAAGCGGCTGGTGTTGCCGTGTATCCAGAGTACGGCGACCGGCTTGCGCTCGGTCGTCGCCGGGCTGATGATCGCCCCTTCCAGCGCCAAGCCGTCTTCTCTGTCTACAAAGGCGAGTTCTTCACTATATGTCTTCATAACAGCCAGTTCCTCTTCGTCAAGGGCCTTCCACCCGCTGAACGCACTCAATACGCTTATCGTGCCAACCATGTCGCGGACCCTCCACTGCTCTCTCATACTCTGGCAGCCCTCTGTCTCTATACTACTGAATAGCACCTGACATCTTCTGTCAGCTATTGTTGCCATCTTTTGCACACTTTTCATTTGCGCGATAAATGTCGGTGTGGAGCTGCTTCAGGATAAAGAAAAGCACAGAATTGGGGCGTGACATGACCCAATTCTGTGCTTTTCTTTATCCTATCGAGGGTATCTGCGTGAGCGCGATTCTCCCCCACATCGCCGCTTACTTCTTGTGTCGTCGTTCGTATTCCTGCACTCCTAGCAACCCTAGCAATACCTCGTTAGGCGTGCCTCTGTGCTCAGGGTGGTATTCCAATCTGTTTCGTTCGAAGTACTGCACCAAGTACGTTTTCCCATCTGTTGTGCTACGCTCCTGGAATGCCTCGCTGAGCGGGTAGCCAAACACCGGCAGGCCGCCGTTGCCCTCCCAATAAGCTCGAAGAGGCGCCATTAGCGTGTGCCCCGTTTCCGGGAAATAGATCACTGATGAATTGGCTGGCCTGACGACCCTTTGGAACGGTGCTTCTCCGAGGGCGGTACGTGCTTCGGCCATGTCAGCTCCCAATCTGCCCAGCAGCACTTCGTACTCCGTGCCCACGTTCTCTGGGTGCCACTCAAGACGCGCTCTTTGTGTGTACTGTACCGTGCGCCCATCCTCTGTTAGTTCAGAGCTAATAGGGAAGCCGAACCGTGCCAGCATGCCTTTGTTCTCCCAATAGCGCCAAAAGATACCACGCAAACATTGCCCCGTCTCGGGAAAACAGGTTGACACCGGATTGTCTATCCTAGACAATGTGAAGCTGAACAAGGCATCACCTACCAGCAGGTCTGCATTTCGGTCCAATAAGAGTAGGTTGTTATCATCTGCTTTCAGGAACGAGGCGGATTGTTGAGGTTTGTCCGGGGCTAACTGATAAACTACTGCCTCCGGATTATCTTTGGTGCCTCGAGCTATTCTCCATACTCCTTCTCCATTGCCACGTGTTCCCTGGTATTTATAGGTGGTTGGAGAACCTGTATTGGGGTCCTGGTAGAGGGTAAGTCGCCATTTAATTCTGTCACACCCGGGCGCGGGAAACCCGGTGAATTGCAGCGCAATATCAGCGCAAGGAGTTCTTCCATCGAATACTCCAAGAGTAGCTGAACCGGTTGGTAGGGGCGGTATAGAAGCCGGAGAGGTAGGGTGCGTGTTTTGTGGGGATGTCTGGCTTCTTGCTGCGTCTGTTCTATTTAGTGTGTAGCTCCAGCCACCATTTCCTACCATAAGCCCCTTGTCACGATCTAACACATGTAGAACGAAATTATCCAGCTTTAGAAAAGAAACCGATCTTGAGAGGTTATCAGGATTTAGCTGGTAAACTATCGCATCAAGGTCATTTCTTGTGCCTTTGGTTATTGCCCATCTTCCTTCCATCTCTATCTTTGTTCCTCCACCTCGAATGCCCGGTGTATTAGGTTGAGTTAATCCATACGCGCTGTCGAGTCGGAAGGTGGTCGGAGTGCCTGTATTAGAGTCCTGGTTAAAGGTAATCTTCCATATCATTAGCTCACAATCAATATTGGCAGGAATCTGGGGCAAGGGTCTAGGAACGTCATCGCAGGGAGTTATGCCTTCAAAGACTCCAAAGACAGACGAACGAACCGGTATATGTGAACGTATAGATGTGTCTGCAGCAGTGCTTGTAAGGGTGCCTATCCCTGGAGGCAGTGACATAATAAGGGTGGTCGCAAGCAGAAGTATTGACGTTACCCCACGAGCAGAATTAGATTTCATCTCTGCTCCCCCTTTCCTGTGCTTGTACTTCACCTTTGAGCGCCTCGACCTCTGGCAATACCATCTCCGGGATAATGGCGCGCATCTCCGGTCCGCCTTCCAGTGCGTTAGAGCCTACTTCCAGGCGTCCGGTTGGGCGGGTGCCTGGGGCGCGGAAGGCACGGTGCTTGCGAGGGTCGCCCCACGGTCCCCAGGTGTCCTCATCGCTGGGGCCGTAGAGGTGGAGAGTGGGCTTGCCGAGGGCGTCGGCAATGTGCAATGGGCCACTGTCTACGCCCAGCACAAAATGTGCCTGCGCCAGCACCCAGGCTAGTTGGGAGAGGTTGGTAGTCAATCCTGTCAGATTGCGTATTGCGTATTGCGTATTGCGTATTTTGGAGGCTATGGCGTCTGCCAGGGGCTTTTCTTGTGGGGAGCCTGTAAGCGCGACTGACCACCCTTCGCTTGCCAGCTTGCTTGCTACTTCTGCCCAGCCTTCGATAGTCCAGAGCTTGTTCGCCGACATGGTGCCGGGGTGTATAACTACACGGCGGTTTGCATCAAGCCAGCCCGTTGTAGTGGAAGGATCGGGTTGCTCGCCTGGTGGTGGGCGCAAACCGGGTATGCCCTTTGCCCGGTCGATTTGTAGGGGCGTGGCATGTGTCGCCCCCATCCTTTGTAACACGGCTTCAACCAGCGCTAGGTTTTGCTCAACCTCATGCCTGCCGGGTGTGTAAGGTACGGCGTTGGTCAACCATTCCCCCAAGCCCGGTGTGTCGTAGCCCCACCTGTGGGGAATACGGGCGGCGGACATGAGGGCCGCGCCCCACCAGTGGTCGAAGCGAAGCGCCATTCCGAGGTCATACGCCTGGTGCTCAAGATTGCTTGCTTCTTGTCTCAGCAGCCAATATGGCGCGAGCAGCCCACCTTCTCTGCCGCCTGCCATGCCTGGGAACCTCAGTACCTTTAGCTCATCCAGGTCGGGATTAGAGTGCCACATGGCGCGGCCCCAGGGGCCAACGAGGCCGGTGACGTGCGCGTCGGGGAATGCCTCGCGGATTCGCCGCAGGGCGGGAGTGGCAAAGAGGAGATCGCCCAGGTGATCGGGACGGACTACCAGGATGCGCTTGATTGGCCGATCCCTGCGCCGGGATACCTGCCACATCAGGCGCGGATTGGTCAGCCTGAGCAGGGCGTCGCGAACCCGCGTTCTTGCCGCGCTCACGTCTCTTCTTGACCGGCGGGGTGGGGCGTAGTGCGGGCATACATCTTCTCGATAGCCGCCCATACGCCCTCGACCGTCACTACCGAGTGATACTTGTCGTTGGACCGCGCCGCC
>JBAURA010000705.1:0-5438 GCA_049580985.1 Chloroflexia bacterium | reverse complement strand
GCATTTAATCTACCTTCGCGCTCTTTTCATGCGCCTCGCGTTTCACGTTTCGCGTTTCGCGCTCTCCATCACCTCAAGCCCTCGAACAGGTCCGTCTCCTTTGCGCGCCCGCCATTCACCAGGCTGTACACGCGATAGAAGGGCATATAGCTCCATAGCTGTTGCAGTTGCTCATCAGGCAGGCTCAACAGGGCATCGTAGCCTGGGAGCTGAGTGCGGTGGCAGGTCACCGCGTCTCGGGCTGTGCGCCAGTGTTGTTCCGTGTCAATTTGTGTGGTGATAGACCACCGGTTCCAACTGACACCCCGGCGCTCCACTCCATCGATCATCATGACCAGCTCGCCGAATATCTGTTGGTATATCTTGAATTCTTCTTCAGTTGCTACCATATAGTACAGCTTGGGGACCGCGTGGGGTTCGTAGCCTGACGGATCTCGATAAGCAGGGGAAGCAGCACGCACGATTGCGGCCTGCGTGAACTGGGAGATGGCGATGTGGTCGGGGTGCCCGTAAGCGCCATCCGGCGGGAACGTGATCACGACGTGCGGCTTCACTCGCCTCAGATGGTGGGCGATCTTGTCTATAGCCTCGGTCGGGGGAGCCTGATCCAGGTCGCCGTCGATATAGTCAAGGAAAGTGACGCTGCTGATACCGAGCACCCGCGCCGCCAACCTTAGCTCGGCCTCGCGCAGCCTGCCCAGCGCTTCCAGGCCGGGGTTCTCCTCCGGCGCGCCGAACCAGCCGCGCTCCCCTCGCGTGGCGGTCACGAGGTGGGCCTCCACTCCCTCGGCCTGGTAGCGCGCTAATGTCCCTCCCGTACCCAGCGACTCATCGTCAGGGTGCGCGAACACGCACATCAAGCGCAACCTATCAGACATAACGCCGACCTCCGGGATGAGATACTTCCCATTCTACAGCGCGAGGCTCCAAACGCAAAGTGAGACGGTGGACGGTATATGTACCAACTGTATTGCTGTAACAAGTCTGCGTATATTATTAGGCATACAGGCACGGTCAGCGTCGGGCACGAGCATCCGGGCTATCGTAGCACCAGGCTTTCAACAAATATATGGATCCACTCACGTCACGCCTGGACAAAAGGAGTGAGCTATGGGTAGGAAGCTGGCACACAGATTGCTCTTAATCGTGGTAGTAGCGACCTTGATGATCGGCGGCGACATGGTGCAGGATGGGAAACGCGAGATATGGCATATAGACCCCGGCAACACCGTGGCATCTGATCACGATGGCTCCGCGGACGCCGTCGAAATAGGAACCAACATAGCACATGTGATAGGTGATGATTTGCTGACAAACAAGGGGACGTGTGCCGATTCCCGCTTCGACCGGTAACCAGCGTTATGTAATAAGTTGACTGTTACCCCGTGTTCACCCTTTTACACCTCTATCCAAACATTATCACGGTATTATCAACATAGCAGCCCGAATTACGCTCCTCCCATTCGGACTACCCAGCACCCAAACCCAATTCCTCCCTGGCCAGGCTCTAAGTGGCCGCTAACCACCCTTGTGGCGGCTGGCGGCGGATTCAGTGTGGCCCCGGCCTGGCCTTCACTATAAAACGTCAAGAAGGAAGATAAATGAGAATCACCAAGAACGCCCATCCTTTCAGCTTCGTTATCGCACTGCTGGCGATTATGGTGGCCGGCCTCAGTCTCGTAGGCTCCGGCAGCGCGGGGGCTGCCCCCGGCCCCAAGGCAGCGGGCAGCGTGCCTGACCTGATCCTCCCCGGCGATGTTGGTATAGCAACGGCGGCGGGCGCCCAGGAAAACGCGCAGATCGCGGCGGGCGGCGGCGGCTACCTCGTCGTGTGGGAGGACTCGCGTACCAACTACGTGGGCCTATTGGAAGGTTTCTCGCCCAGTGGTGGCGACATCGGCGGCCAGACGATGAAGGACATCTACGCAGCCCGCCTCGACGCTAACGGCCAGTTGATCGACACCATCCCCATCGTCGTCAGCCAGGCAACCTGGAGCCAGAAAGTCCCCCAGGTCTCTTGGAACGGGCAGAACTGGCTCGTCGTCTGGGAGCACGACCGCCAGGCCAACTTCTCTTACACGACTGATATCATGGCAGCCCGCGTCTCGCCGAATGGACAGGTGCTCGACAACCCCGCCATCGTGGTGGACGGCAACCCCACCATCGACGAAAGGTGGCCCACGGTCGCCAGCGACGGCAACAATTGGGTGGTGATCTGGATGGACCAGGGCGATTACTATGAGCTTGACGCGGCCCGCATCGGCCCCAACGGGGTGGTGCTCGATCCGGGAGGCGTGCCGTTGCACACCCCAGGCTTCCCCGACGCGCCCTACAACCCCAGCCTCGCCTTCTCGGGCGACGAATACCTGGTGGTCTTCTCCGGCAATAACAAGATCAAGGGCCTCCGCTTCACGCCCACGCTCCAGCCTATCGGCGGAGTGTTCCTGGTCAACAACGTCGGCAACTTCCCCGAGATCTTCGGCAACAGCAGCGATTTCTTCGCGGCGTGGCAGGCAGGCTACGATACTATCGGCGCGCGCATCTCGGAGGGCGTGGTGCTCGATCCCACCGGGATCAACATCTCCGGCCAGAGTGGCGGCTACCCCTATCCCGACGTTGGGTGGGACGGCACCAACTGGCTGGTGAGCTGGGTCCCCTATGGGAATCAGGCCAAGCTTGGCCGCATCACCACCGGCGGGCAGGTGCTCGACCCGAACGGCATCACGATCTCCCCTACGGCCTACTCCAACTCAGCGGTAGCAGGGAAGCCAGGTGGCGGCGCGCAGGTTGCGTGGACCGATTTGAGCGTAGTTGGCGCGGGCATCTATGACATCATGACCGCGAGCGTGTCTGCGGGCGGAGTGCCAGGCACCTCCGCGCCCGTGTCGATGGGCGCCCCGCGCCAGATCTGGCCCGATCTCGCGCCCAACGGCAGCGGCTACCTGGCCGTGTTCCAGAGCGCGATATCGGGCGAGACGCGCATCAAAGGCCAGCGCTTGAACGGCGACGGCAGCCCCATCGACGCGGAGCCTTTCCTGATCGCGGGCGGCTCCCGGTCGTTCATCAAGCCGCGCGTGGCATGGAACGGCACGCTCTACCTGGTGGTATGGGAAGACACCAGCATCTCCAGGGGCTTCGCGCCTGGCGCTATCCTGGGCAAGCGAGTGGCAGCCGATGGCACGGTCATGGATCCCACACCCTTTGAGATTATGGGCGGCAATACGCCCGACGTGGCCGCGCTCGGCGACACTTTCCTGGTGGTGGACACCTTCGAGCCGACCAATCACTTCCGCCCGGTGCAGGGGGTGCGCGTCGATGGCAACGGCGTACTGCTAGGCTCTCCGATCAACATCGGCTCCAGCTACGCCCGCTCGCCGAACGTGGAACCCCTGGGCAACCGGTGGCTCGTCGTCTGGCAGGACCACCCAACCCACGACAATCCCCGCTCCAACATATCGGGTGTCTTCGTCAACCCCGACGGCACGCCCGGCACCGAATTCACAGTGGCAGACCCCGGCCTCGACCCGGCCAAGACGCCCGACATCGCGGTGGGTAACGACCAGGCCCTGATCACGTACTACGCGGGCATCGGCTCCGACGTGTCGCAGGGCGACGTGTATGCCCGGCGTATCACGCCCGACGGCACGCTGCTCGACGGCAATCCCGGCATCCAGGTCACCAATGCAGTCAACGCGCAGTTCGTACCCTCGGGGGCATGGACAGGCTCGGAGTACCTGGTGGCCTTCGAGGACTATCGGCACGTGCCTTATCTCGACAAGCCGGTGAGTGATATATATGCAACACGCATCGACAGCAATGGCGCGGTGCTCGACCCCAACGGCTTCGTGATCGCCAACAATTTCGTGCCCGAAGTGCAGCCAATCGTGGAGTCCAACCCGGCGCTGGGGACCTATGTGCTCGGCTTCGCCCACTTCAGGTTCGCCGCGCCATATGCCAACTACCGCATCGATATCCGGCACGGGCAGGCCGGTTCGCCACCCGTCCCTGAGGCTTCCGCCACTCCCACCAACACGCCCTCCCCTACGCCGCCGGTCTGTATCGCGGGCAACTACGTAGTCGCCGAAGCGACCGCCGTAGCCATCGTGCCCGGCACAACCGACATCGGCAACCACTGCGACGAGTGTGCCACCGAGATCACGCTGCCTTTCCCGTTCACTCTCTACGATCAGACGTTCACGACGGTCGAGGCCACAGCCAACGGCACGCTCAACTTCGTCTACAGCGGCAACACGGGCGGCACCAACTTCTGCCTGCCCTACTCCGGCCTCGGCTACGCGATTGCGCCTTACTGGCACGACATGATGACGGTCAACGGCGGCAACGGCATCTTTACCTCCATATCGGGCAGCGCACCCAACCGCATCTTCAACATAGAGTGGCGCGCCTGCTCCTTTGGTGGCGGGAACTGCGGCTCCGAGACCTACAACTTCGAGGCCCGCCTCTACGAGGGTACGAGCAAGTTCGAGATCATCTACGGAGATATACCTGGGGCAAGCTACGTCACTGTAGGCGTGCAGAAAGACACCGGCCAGCGTTACACCCAGTACCTGTGCCACATGAACAACGACCCATCCGGGCTAGAGCAGGGGCTGCAACTCACGTTCACCATGAATAACTGCGGCTCGCCAACGCCGGTGCCCACCTTCCCGACCAACACGCCAGGCACAGTCGCAACCAACACACCTCTGCCAAGCGCGACTAACACATCCGTACCTGCCGCCACCAACACCTCCATGCCCGGCGCGACGAATACAACCGTTCCCCAAGCCACCGCTACCGGCACACCTGAAACCTGCGTGATCGAGTTCAGCGACGTGCTGCCCGGCTCTACCTTCTACACCTACGTGCAGTGCCTTGCTTGCCGGGGCGTGCTCGGCGGCTACCCCGACGGCACATACCGCCCCAACGACGGAGTGACTCGAGGCCAGCTTTCGAAGATCGTGTCGAACGCGGCGGGGTGGAACGAGCCGGTGGCCGGACAAACGTTCACCGACGTGCCTCCAGACTCTACCTTCTACCTCTACATCGAGCGTATGTCCTCTCGCGGGATCATCAGCGGCTATCCGGACGGCACGTTCCGACCTGCCAACCCCGCCACGCGAGGCCAGATCTCCAAGATAGTAGCCAGGGCGCGCGGCTACGAGGACCCCAAATCCTTCCAGATGTTCGAGGACGTGCCCGTAGACTCGACCTTCTACCTCTGGATCGAGAACCTCGCGGAGCGCAGCATTATGAACGGATACCCTTGCGGTGGGCCAGGCGAGCCTTGTGGAGTCGACAGCAAGCCGTACTTCCGCCCAGGTAACAACGCCACGCGCGGCCAGGTCGCCAAGATCGTGTCCAACACCTTCTTCCCGGAGTGCCAGCCGTAAAAGCAGCATCTAAAGAAGCATGAAGATGGGGTTGCATAGCAACCC
>JBAURA010000704.1:0-6454 GCA_049580985.1 Chloroflexia bacterium | reverse complement strand
CGGGTCCCCGTGCCCGCCCTCTCTCCCTACCCCGATCTCAATCACAAGCGTACAGGGTGGGCACGGGGACCCGCCCCTACGAGATTAATGCCACATTATTGCCCACGCACGTACCCCTATGAAGCGTTGGCGAGCCGCGAAAATAGCCTGCCCCAGTAGCGAATAGCCAGCTTGAAATCTTCGAGCCGGATGTTTTCGTTGGGCGAATGGCCGCGCGACCCGGCATAGCCCAGGCCCCCCGCTACCACCGTGGGAATACCTAGCTCCCCGGTAATGAGCGACATGGGGCCGCTCCCGCCGGTGATGGGCGCGATCACCACCGTCTCCTCGCCCAGGTCTCGCCATACCGCCGCGCTCTCCTCGACAAGCGGGTGGTCCACGGGCGTCTTGGCCGGGTAAAGGCCCCCAAGCTCCACTATCTTTATGTCCTCGTATCCCCTCCTGTCGAGATGCGCCCTCAGCAATGCCAGCATCGCCTCAGGAGTCTGGTGAGGCACCAGCCTGAAGTCCATCTTGACCATCGCCGTGCTCGGCACTATAGTCTTCGGGCCTTCCCCTCCGTAGCCACTGTGGAAGCCCGCTATGTTGGCCGTCGGGTCGAACAACTCGGCGCGTATGACCTCCCGCCCCTTCAGGCCGCGCTGCCAGTGGTCCAATTTATAGACGGCAAGAGACGCCTGCTCGTCGAAAGGCATAGCCTCGATAGCCGCCAGGTCCAGGTCACTCGGCGAGTCCACCAGATCGTCCAGGCCATCCATCACGAAGTTGCCTTTCTCATCCCGTAGGGTAGAGAGCGCCATCACGAGACGCCAGGCCGGGTTGGGCAGCACCCCGCCCATGCCGGAATGAGAGTCGTGGCCGGGGCCGGTGGCGTGCAACTCTACGTAGAGCATGCCCTTCACGCCACAGATGACTTGCACGTTATCTTTAGCGTTACGCCACGAGCCTTCCCAGGCGCACCAATCGGCCTTTAGCTCGTCGGCGTGCCGTGTCACTACAGGGGCCAGGTGCGGGCTACCGACCTCCTCTTCGCCCTCCACCAGCCAGCGCAGGCGCAACGGCAACTCTCCTATCGTGGCCTGGTAGGCTCGTATCGCCAGCACCCGCGACAGGAAATCGCCCCGATTGTCGGCCACGCCACGCGCATAGAATTTGCCCTCGCGCACGTCGCCCGCGTACGGTGGCGACTCCCACAACTCCAACGGCTCAGGAGGCTGCACGTCGTAGTGGTTATATAGCAGCAGGGTCCGCTCCCCCTCGCCTAACTCGGCCAGCACTACGGGCGGGGCCTCCTCCCCCGTAGGCGCGACGTTGGTCTTAGCGCCCACGCCTTCGAGCAACGCACGCACCGCCGCTACCCCATCCTCAAGCCCAATCCGCTGCCCGGCGAGGGTAGGGGTGGAGCAGAGCAGGCGCAACTCCTGTACCATCTCGTCAAAGTGCTCGTTTATGTAGCTATCATAGCCTGTAAAATCTGTCGATTGGCCTCTGTTCACTGTTAATCCTCCTCGATGCTTCATATGCTGGGTGTGGGATCTACTGTAGCGGGATATGAGACGATCGTCAACCTGATCGGTGGCTTTACCGGAGATGCGATAATAGCTATAGCAAGAGAAACGAGGAAACGAGAGTTTGAGAGATAAGAGCACAAACAGGGTCTTCGTAGTAGCCGCCAGCATCTTCTTCGCCCTGGGGATGATCGCAGCCATCGGCCCGGCGCTGCCGGAGATTGCGCGCAACAACGGTAGCAGCCTGGCTGCTACGGGCGCGGTCTTTACCGCTCTCTTCCTGGGAGCGGTACCGGCCCAACTACTCACCGGCTGGCTCAATGAGAAGTTCGGGACCTGGCGGGTGCTGGCCGGCGGCCTGCTGGTTATGGGGCTTGGCATGTTCGGGGCAACCATGAGCCGCGACCTCTTGCTGACACTCGCATTCATGGTATTCGCTGGGCTGGGAGATGGAGTGCTGGTCGTAGGCGCTAACGTCCTGGTGGCCCAGACCTTCACGAAGCGTAGCGCGAGTGCCCTCAACTTCTTGAACGTCTTTTATGGCGTGGGCGCTATCGTCGCGCCTGCCCTGGTCGGGTTGTCAATTGGCGCATTGGGTACCGCCCTGCCTCCTATCTGGCTCCTTTCCGTTCTACTCATCCTGATCGTATTGGGTATCCCCGGCTTGAACGCGAGAGGCGGGACCAACACGGCAGACCGGGAGCGCAATACCTTTGCGCCGGAGTCACGGCCCGTATATCTATCGCCGGTGGCATGCCTCCTGGGGCTGCTTCTGCTCATATACGTGGGGGTGGAGGTCGGCACGGGCGGCTGGATCGCCGTCTATATGCAGCGCACGACCAACCTCTCGGTCGAGACGGCGGCGTTTATGGGCTCGGCTTTCTATATGGCGTTGACGGCAGGGCGTCTCATAGCTGCCGGGCTGGGGATGAAGCTGCACCCTGGTCAGCTATTCATGGGGAGCCTGGTGGCGGCCTCCATAGCCGGAGTCGGCCTGCTGCTTGGGGTAGGCAATTTGGCGGTAACAGTCGCTTCGCTCGCATTGTTGGGCATGGCGTTCGGCCCAATCTACCCGACGATGCTCTCCGTGGTAGCGGCCCTCTTCCCAACGTCTGCCAGTAAGGCTGCCGGTTTTGTGATGTCGGTAGGCGGCGTGGGCGGGCTTGTGATCCCGTGGTTGCAAGGCGTCATGATCGAGGACCTCGGCGCGTGGAGTTTCGCCCTCTCAGCGGCGATAGGCACGTTGGGCATGCTCGCCCTCTACAGTGTGGTCACACTATTGGCCCGCCGTCGTACCCCACGCGCATCCACGGCAGGCGCACCCTACCCGACCTACCCCGAATAATCTCCATGCTGTAATTGCCCAAAATATCAGGCTAACAGAGGATATTCAACCGGGGGTTCACTGGGCTGACAGGTAGAGAAACCTGAGACATCCTGAATTTTGAGGGTTGCCCCGTTTTAGCATAGCATCTAAAGATCGTAGGGGCGGACCCACGTGTCCGCCCTCCCTCTGCACCTCAATGTTAGGGAGAGGCATGCCTCTCCCAGCCCCGGAGGGGCGTAAGACATTAGCCACACGGCGTAAGCCTGTGGATCAGCCACCCCCGTAGGTAGATAGCCCCGGAGGGGCGTAAGATAGGGCAAACACCATTCGTCTTACGCCCCTCCGGGGCTACGCTTTCTTACTCGGTCGCATCCACAGGCTTACGCCATGTGGCTAATGTCTTACGCCCCTCCGGGGCTTACCCTACCTCCATTGTCCTTACTAGGCTCGTCTTTGCAAATTTCGGGATGTCTCATGTTTCTCCCCATTTGCACTTGTTTTCATGGATTGGAGCGGGCCTGTTGCAACGACAAGGCGAGCATCTTGCTCAGGTGGGCGCGCGTGAGCGGGAAGTTGGGCCGGAAGGTGCCGTCACCGAAGCCGCCCACGATCCCTCGCCGCAGGGCCGTCTCGACGTACCCATACGACCAGTTATCGCCCAGCACATCGGGGAAGGTGGGACTCTGAGGGTTGACTATGGGCCACCCCTTCGACAGCACAATCATCTTGGTAGCCTGGGCGCGCGTCACCGTGTTGGTGGGCCGGAACGTGCCATCCCCATAGCCGACTATGATCCCGCGCAGCTTGGCCGTCTCTATGTACTGGTAATAGGGGTGTGTGTTCGGCACGTCGCTGAACGTCGGGTAGTACGGGTTGTACAGGTTCCAGCCGAACGCCAGCGAGATCCACTTGGTGAACTCCGCCCTCGACGTTTCAGTATCGGGCCTGAAAGTGCCGTCAGAGAAGCCGCTCACTACGTTACGGCAATAGAGGTAGCCTATATAATCGTAAGCCCAATGGGAGGTAGGCAGATCGGGGAACTGCATCCCGCAGGGGCCGGGCGCGACCGTAGGGGTCGGCATAGGCGTAGGGGTAGGCGTAGACCCGCCCCCACCTGGGAACGGCCCGGCGGTCACCCGCTCGACCGGGTTGGGGAGGCCATACGTCAGCTGCTGGTTCACGTAGTAGTTCGTGCTGGCCGCTATCGCGCTGTAGCGCATGGCGGTGCTGTACCCGACCTGCACGTTGCTCAGCCTTATCTCCCAGTCAAGGTGCGTGCCCGGATCGGGAGGGCACGAGCCGAAGGATGTGCCGTCGTTTCCCTGGTACCCTAGTAACTGCCCCGCCCGCACAAACTGCCCCGGCGACACCACTATATACCTGTCGCCCGTGACGCGGTTGCCCATGTGCCCATAAAAGGTGTACGTATACCGCCCGTTGCCACCCACGTTCCAGCCGTGATCGAGAGCCACCTGCGTGCCGTACCCGTCGTTGATATACTGTGCCAGCGCCACAAGCCCATCCGCCGCCGCATATACGGGGTAAGTGCCGGCATAGCACCCGCCCGACACGTCGATCCCGTGGTGGAAGATGTAGCTGGAATATTGGAGCTGGTTGTTGTGATCGAAGTAGTAGTCGGCGTTCTCGTAGGTGATAGGCTCCAGGAAGAGGGTAGTCACCCACCCGGAGGTGGCGACGCCCATCCCTCCCGTAGTCGCCCGCGTGAGGCTCGCCCCGGCCCACAAGAGGGCGCACAAACCTGCCAGCAGCACGAAAAGCTTGAGCGAGCGACGCGCCACAAGGAGTACGTAGTTGGCAACACGCAATTCGTCTCTACCTCCCAACAGTCAAAGTAGCCGCTATCTTATCGAGCGTAGCCGTGATGTTGTTCTTGGTAGCGTCGTCCGTTCCCGGACCAATCGAGGTGGAAAAGCCCACGAGAGGTGCCCCTGTGCCGTCATACAGCATAACTGTGTATATCCGCGAGGCCATCCCGTTGCGCGGGTTGTCGTCAAGCTGCCGCACGGCCTGCTTACCATCTATCACCAGGTTGGTCAGGTTCCCGCCCCTGAGAGTGCCCACGTCCCTGGCCTTCTGCCCCACCAATATGTCGGTAGCGGCGCAGCGAGCGGGCAGTTCGTTGCTCCCGGCGGTGCGTGCCGCCCCCGGCGCGCAATATGCCAGGTCGGCGCTCCAACCCGCCGGGTAGCGATATGAGTAGGTGAGGCTTGCATGCGTGCGTTGCGTAGTGCCCCACGACGCTGTGCCCCCGGTCTCGGTAGGCACAGCCACCACTACAGCAGGCGGGTTAGCCTGGGGAGCGCCCATGCCATCCCCACACCCCGCAATCACCAGCAAGCCGAACATCCCAACCAACACGATTCGCCACCTAAACCTCATACCTCCTCCTATTTACACCATTCAACCGCTCTGAACGTCCCCCGCATGTTCGCAAAACACAACTACCCACACATTCCACTATCCGACTACCGACAACTGACAACTGACAACTGACAACTGACAACCGTCCGTACCAATATGACGGATGTTACGTCAAGTGGTTGTGCTCAGTCTAACACGTGTGGAATTGCAAAAGTCAAGTTTTCGACCAAGATGGGCGGGCTTTTGTGTGTATAATATGCCTGGGAGACGATGAACCGGCATAGGATGGTTTAATGCAGTCGCCTCCCTTTGTGTTACCCCATGCCTGCTATTGCATTATGTACAAGGCCCGCTGTGCGAAATGATGACAGTAGTGGCACTATTTGTGCTTATTCTCAAGAATTACAGCAATCCAGGGAGCCAGTATCAGGCTTGCGAGGTAGACAAAGATGATCACTGATAACCAATCGCGCAGCAGTGGAAAGCAAAGAACTGAGGAGAGGCCCAGGTACGCGAGGGTCGAAGAAGCGGAACCGCGAACACGAGACAACACCGTGCGCGAAGGTGTAGAAACGAGCACGCGCGCCACTCAGATCAAGGGCACGGAAGTGGGCAATCTGCCCCAGATAAGCGCCGACAGGCCGATCTTCACACTCAGCGTGGCCGCCGACTTGCTCGGCCTCCACCCGCGCACCCTGCGCATCTACGAAGAGAAGCAACTGGTGGTGCCCGCCCGCACCGAGGGCAACCGCCGCCGTTACTCGCAGAACGACATAAACCGCTTCCAGTCGATTCGCCGCCTCACGAGTGGTGGCGTTAACCTCGAAGGCGTGCGTATCATCCTCGAAATGGCCGACGAGATCTCCCGCATGGGCGGCGATCCTGAGTTGATTATCGAACGGAATCTCCCTACGGAGGAATAAGGGTTAGGGGTTGGGAATTAGAGGTTAGGGAGTAGGGATTAGGGATTAGCTCGAATCTGTTCTGCACATGGAAATCCCTTAAGTGAGCAGAACAGATCCAGGCAGATTGAACCTAACCTGAAATGGAAATTCCTTAAGTATCAGGTTAGGTTTGCGCTCCTCATCGCTAATCCCTAATCCCTGATCCCTGATCCCTGATCCCTGACCCCTGACCCCCAGCCCCCATGACCCGAAAAGAGTTCACCACAGTCGTCAAAGCCACCTGGCACGAGTTTGGGCGTGACGACGTCGGCAATATGGCCGCGGCTCTCACC
>JBAURA010000703.1:0-1741 GCA_049580985.1 Chloroflexia bacterium | reverse complement strand
CTACCATCCGGCAACGTGGCAGGCACGGCTGAAGATGGCGTGTCTCTCCCGTTGGGCGCGGCCTTCGACGGATTGAAGCCGGGCAGCTATACGGGCCGCATAGATCTCGGCGCGGGTACATATCCCTTGAGCTATTCAGGCGACCTGTTCGCATTTACGGTAGCGGGCGACGGCTCCATCTCAGACGTCTTACCCCTCGTGCCGCAGGTGCCCACCACGGTTGTGCTTGTCGCCCGCCCGCCGGTGCCACTGGACATACGTGTAGGCGACGACACCGCTCTGCTTGGTTATGCGCTCACAAGCGAAACGGCGCGTCCGGGCGATAATCTGCACGTTACGCTCTGGTGGCGGGCGCTACGCGGTCGCCTGGACGAGCGCTCGGTGCTCCTGCACCTGAACGACGCCACGGGCAAACAAATAGCCGCCTTCGACGGCAGCCCCGCCAACGGCGGCAAACCCACCTACACATGGCAAGCCGGGGAGGTGATCATAGATGACCACTCCCTCACCCTCCCCACCGACATACCTCCAGGCGACTATTCGCTGCTGGTAGGCATGTACCACTACCCATCGGTAGAGCTACTCCCGCTCACCAGGGATGGCGACCTTCTACCCAGCGGAGTCGTGGTAATACCCCTGCGCGTAACGCCCTGACGACAACCGGCAACTCGTCAGCTAACCAGCCCCTCGATCCGCAGCTCCACTATCCTATCCAGGCGGAACGAACGCTCTTCTTTGCGTAGCTGGCAATACCCGATCAGGTAGGTTGCCTGCTCGCTCAACGTCACTCTCAGGGGTTGCACCACGCGCACCGTTACGCGCCCGTCGCTCCCCGCGTAGCGTATCTTCACCGTCGCGCGTGTGCGCATAGCCTGTTCCACGAGGGGCGGCAAGCCCTGGATGGGGCAGTAAGGCTGCGTGCCATCCCACTCCATGAGCGGCCTGGGCACGCTCATGCCGCCATGCCAGCCACTCGCGGGCGTGAGAGAACCCTGAATCCGCGTCAGTTCGTCCAGGGTCGTAATACCCCTCGCCTCCAGGTCCCACAGGAAGCGCTTGAGCACATGCCAGGTAATAGTGGCGTCGGCCAGCGCGCGGTGCAGCCCGTGGGCCTGTATGCCGAGCGCCTTCGCCACGTGCCCCAGCTTGTTCGACGTGAAAGTGTAGCACCTGCGGGCCAGCGCCAGCGTATCGACCACCGGGTTGGACGGTGGCGCGTAGCCCGCCTGCCTCAACTCAGCCGAAATAAAGGAGAGGTCGAACGAGGAGTTGTGGGCCACCAGCACGGTGTTCTCGGTGTCCAGCATCTCGACCAGGGAGGCGGCCACCTTGCGGAACGGTGGCGCGTTTCTCACCATACCGTCGGTGATGCCGTTCACCGCCATAGCTCCATAGGAGATCGGGCGGCCAGGGTTCACCAGCGTTTGCAGTTGGTCAACGATGCCGCCGTTGCGCCCGACCACCACCGCCACTTCGCAGATACGGTCTCCGGTACGCGCGGACAGCCCCGTAGTCTCAACGTCTATCACCGCGTACGTGAGGCTTCGGAGGGGCAAACTCCCGGCAGTTTCCATACTGCGCTCGCTTTCTAGCCTGGCACGGTCTAATAACAGTCTCTCACAACCTGCACTAAGTATACCCTGTCTGTCAATCGCTCGATTTCCACATCGCTCTCACTCTCCTCTACTCCTGTAAGAGTTCAGACTTACGGTAGAAAGATCGTAGGGGCACCCCTTGTGGG
>JBAURA010000702.1:0-1701 GCA_049580985.1 Chloroflexia bacterium | reverse complement strand
CGTTCTTGATCCCAGGCTGCTGGACAGAGTCTCCGGTGGAGCGGTGTATTGGGTGATTGCTAACTGGGACATAGATAGAATAGTACCGGCGTTGGCATCAGATAGCAGGTGGCAGGCGATCTATGATAACGGTCGCGTGCTGGTGCTGAAGGAAGCCACACCTGCCGGTGGGGATATCGGCGCGAGCCTGAAGTACATGGGTGATAAGCTCAATGATGTGTTGCCGGAAGGACGCTTAACGTACGGAGTACGAGGCATGGCCTATGAAGCGGCAGGCGACCTGCACGCAGCGGCGGAAGTATACAAGCAGGGCGGCACGAGCGGAGACAAAACTATAGGCCCAAACCTGGGCACGGAGTTTCTGAATACGGCTATCGGATTCGGGGTACGGGGCGATTGGTATAGAGCCTGGCGCGAAGCTTTAGCCGCCAGGTTGGAGCATGCAAGCAGCCCGCAAGTCTATAGGTGGCTGGCGCAACGCCTCGATGCGGAGGGTTATACCGCGCTGGCCCGCCAACAAGAAGCATTGGCCCGTTTGCTTGGGGAAGGCTACTAGCAGCATGGCCGCCATCAGCACGCCGAGCGCAGCCGTCAGCCTGCCCGCGCTGGCGAGATGGGCGCGTGTGGGCTGGCTGGTGCTGTTCGCACTCGGCTTCACTCTCTACATCCTCAGGCAGGCCACCGATGGCCCGTTCGGCAAGGACTTCACCATCTTCCTGACGGGCGCGCATATCGTGGCGGGCGGTGGCGCTTTCGGCCTGTACGACCTGGGAGTGCAAGCCGCCGTACAGCCTGCGTTGGCCGGTGGCTATACCTTCCCCGGCGGTGTGCTCCCCTTCAACTACCCTGCCTACGTAGCTTTCTTCTTCCTGCCCCTCGCTTACCTCCCTCCCGATGCGGCCTACTACGTGTGGTTGGGTGCGCAGTGGCTGCTCTTCGTTGGCCTCATTGCCTGGGTAACGCGCAGCTTCCGCGAGTGGGGTTTTGAGGGGGGAGCGCCTGGCGTGCTCCCCTTCGCTCTCCTCAGCTTCCAGCCCGCGCTAGAAGCGCTGCTCATGGGGCAAATGTCTCTCGTAACCGTCGCTCTCTGGTGGTGGACCCTCCTAAGCTGGCGAAGCGAGCGTTGGAATCACCTGGGCGTAGCAGTGGCCCTCTCGGCCTTCAAGCCGCAAATGGCAGCCCTGCTGGTCGTCGCCCTGCTGGCCCAGAAGCGCTGGCGCGCGCTCGGTGTAGCCCTGGCAACTCAGTGTGCGCTGTGGCTCGGCGCGGTGCTGATAGGAGGGCCGCAGGTCTTCCTCGGCTACCTGGATGTCCTGAGAATATCGGCGTCCACCGTCGGCACGCTCGGCTTCTATCCCGCCGCCATGCCCAACGTGCGCGGTCTCCTCACCCTCCTGGGCCTGCCCGACGGAATCGTTACCATCATCGCCTTACTCGGTTGGCTCCTGAGCCTGGCTGCCACGTTCCTCCTATGGCGGCGCGGCCTCTCCCTGGCCGCGAAGTTCGGCCTCAGTGCCGTGCTG
This sequence comes from Chloroflexia bacterium, assembly GCA_049580985.1. GTDB lineage: Bacteria > Chloroflexota > Chloroflexia > QHBQ01 > JADMIH01 > JADMIH01. The sequence goes on along the minus strand of JBAURA010000702.1, from coordinate 178 downwards.
GCGGTGCTATTTAGCCCCCACCTCTACATGCACGACGCCTCCCTCCTTCTGTTAGCCACCGTCTGTGCCCTCCTATCCGCCCCTTCCGCCGAAGCCGCCACGCAACGTCTGAACCGCCTCCTGCTACCTTTCGCGCTCCTCACTATCTCCATATACGCAGTCGTCCTCCAGCTAATAC
>JBAURA010000701.1:0-1676 GCA_049580985.1 Chloroflexia bacterium | reverse complement strand
GTGCGGTGGCCGCGCAGGCGCGCGCGCAGGTTGAGGTCCACGTCTTCGCCGTACATCCAGAGCTGGGGGTCGAGCACTTTGCCGGGTGGGGTGGCGCCACCGCATGAGGCCACGTCCGCGAGCACTTCGCGGCGGTAGGCGGCGGCGGCGGCGCACGGGCCGAACACTTCCTCTTCGCGGTCATACTGGCCCCGGTCGAGTTGCCAGACGCCCCGGCTGTTGGGTATGCCGTCGGGACCGTAGTAATCGCCTGTCGAGTGGAAATGGTCGGGACGGTCGTAGAGCATGAGGCGGCTGGCGGCCATGCCCGCCCAGATATGCCGGTCCAGCGCCCCTACCAACTCGCCCAGCCAGCCAGGATCAGGAACGGCATCGTTGTTGAGCAGCACAACTAGCTCCCCCTCGACTTCTTGCAAGCCCGCGTTGACGGCGGCTACAAAGCCATGTCCCCGCGTCCCGTGGAGGCGCACGAGCTTCTTTACCTCCGGGTAGCCAAGCAGGAGGCTGTAGGTGTTGTCGGTGGAAGCGTCATCCACCACGATCAGATCGAACTCGCGAAACTGCTGGTGCCAGAGGGCCTCCAGGCACTCAGGTAGCAGGTGCGCGCCGTTATGGGTGGGGATGATGACAGAGACTCGATGGGGCATGACTAACCGGGGGTGCCTACGGCCTCAATCGAGGAGAGATAATCGGCCAGCGCTTCCTGCCAGGGTCGGAGGACGATGCCGGCATGCGCGCCCGCGTTGTTCTTGAGGGTGGAGTATGGGGCGGCGGGGGCGGGGCGCTCATAATCGGCCAGCTTTGTGGGGGCTATGGGGATATGCGCCCTGCCCGTGAGGCGCATGATCTCCCCGGCGTATTCGTGGCGCGAGCATTCGCCCTCGTTTACCAGGTGATACCAGCCGTAGAGGCCGGTATCCATCAGTGTCAGCAAAGCCGCGGCGAGGTCTTCGGCGTATGTAGGGGTGGCGATTTCGTCGTCCACTACGCTCAATTCCCCTCTAGCGTCGGCGGCGCGCACTATCTTATGCACGAAGCTGTCGCCTTGTCGGCCATAGAGCCACGATACGCGGGCTATATAGAAGCGCTCCATCAGGTGCTCGACGTAGATTTCGCCGGCATACTTGGAGGTGGCATAAGCGCCCCTCGGCGAGCGATTGTCCCACTCGTTGAAGGGGGTTCCGCGCTCGTCAGCCCAGAAGACCATGTTGGTGCTGACGTAGATCATCTGCGCGCCGGCGGCCACACAGGCCAGCGCCAGGTTGCGAGTGCCGAGGGCATTGACGGCGAAGGCTTCGGATTGGTTGCTCTCCGCGCTATCCACGTTCGTATATGCCGCCGGGTGTATGACGGTGTGGGGAGAGAAATCGAGGACCTGACGTAGGACCGCCGCGTAGTCGGTGATGTCGCACTCAGGGCGGTTGAGGTGCAACAGAGTGTGCCCGGCAGCCGTAGCCTGCCTGACCAGGGCCTGTCCGAGCGTGCCTCTTGTGCCTGTAATGGCGATTTTCATCGGGGTTGAAGTTCCTGTTTCCAAGTTGCAACGTCATGCGTCACTTACGTTTGGCTCATGTATGAAAATAATGCAAAGCTAATACATCGCCGACCAAATTCCCTTTTGTCATTCTGAACGCAGTGAAGAATCTGGTGGGCAGAGATTGTGTACGCTACCGGAG
>JBAURA010000700.1:0-2643 GCA_049580985.1 Chloroflexia bacterium | reverse complement strand
TGTCACGCCTTACCATGGGTTGTAGGGGCCAATGCGTTACGGGTGGTTTTGCGTGCGGTTTGATAGCTGGGTTCAAGCGTCTCCATGTTGGAAGCCCTCCATCCACACGAATTTGATTGTACAGATTGTAAACCTAAATATTGCCTTTGTCAATAGGGTAGGCTATAATTGGCTCCAAGATGGCCGAGCAGAAACGCAAATACAGGCTTGTCAAGCGGGCACGGGCCGCAGAGGAGACTCATAGGCGGATCATAGAGGCTGCCCGTGAGCTTCTATCTCGAAGCGGCTATCATGGCGCGAGCGTGGACGAGATTGCCGAGCGGGCGGGCGTATCGAGGCAAACCATCTATGTGCAATTTGGATCGAAGCGCGGGGTGTTACAGGCCCTTGCCGAGTATATAGAGATAGAGAGCTTCGGGCGTGGCATGGTAGAGGGCGCGCAAGATACCCCCCACCCCTGGCTGACTATGAGGAACGGCATAGCCGACCAGCTAGCCTTCTTTGCGGCCAACGCCGAGCTCCTGCGTACCTTCAAGGCGCAGGCGGCCCACGATCCCGATTTTCGCGCCGTGTGGGAGGATCGCAGGCGCGAGCGGCTCCTGGCGATACGTATTCTCCTTGAGCCATTGGTCGCTGAGGGCAAATTGCGCCCAGGGTGGACCACCGACGAGGCTGCTGACTGGCTATGGTCGCTTACCAACTTCGAGCGATACGACGAGATGGTAGTAGAACGTGGATGGCCAATCGAGCGGCTGGTCGAACGGCTAAGGGAGGCGATGGACGAAGTCATATCAGAGCACCCAGGTGCTTACATCCCGCCGAGATTGTGATATAATTAACCTAGTTTGATACGAAGGGGTAACAAACCCGACCTCATCACGTTATTAATAGTAGGGTTCGCTATGTTCCGGGTGACATGCCGGAACACGTGGCACGCATATTGCACCAAAGAGGCTCCACGGACGTATATTGATATGGGTCCTTCCCATGCGGCAGGACCGAGAGCATTTATAACCACGAACCCTGAAGGAAAAAACCCTTAATGACCCGAATTCTCGATAGAATAACCGGCCCCTCCGACGTGCGCGGGCTGACCATGCACGAGCTGGAGAAGCTTGCGTTAGAGGTGCGCCAGGAGATTATCGACACGATCAACTCGGTGGGTGGACATTACGCCTCCAACCTGGGCACGGTCGAATTGACTGTAGCCCTGCACCACGTTTTCAACTCGCCCACCGACAAGATCGTGTGGGACGTGGGGCATCAGGCTTACCCCCACAAGCTGCTCACGGGGCGAGGCAACCGCTTCCACACGATCAGGCAGCACAACGGCCTGAGCGGCTTCCTGGCGCGGGACGAGAGCGAGCACGACGCCTTCGGTGCGGGCCACGCCTCCACCTCCATCTCGGCGGCATTCGGCATGGCCGTGGCGCGCGATCTCAAGGGCGAAAACAACCACGTAGTTGCCGTGATCGGTGATGGCGCGCTGACCGGCGGCATGGCTTACGAGGCGCTGAACAACGCCGGGCATTCGGACAGGCCCTTCATCGTCATCCTCAACGACAACGAAATGTCTATCGCACCGAACGTGGGCGCGCTCTCAAAGTATTTGTACGGGTTGCGCACCGACCCACGATATGAGAGCGCGAAGGACCTGATGGAAAAGGTCCTCTCGCGGGTGCCGTTCGGTGATTTCCTGCTTGACTGGGGCAAGCACGCCAAGGACTCGGTCAAGGAGTTCGTGATTCCAACCATGATCTGGGAAGAGCTTGGGTTTATCCATCTCGGCCCGGTCGACGGCCATAACGTGCGGGAGTTGGTGGCGGTGTTGGAGGCGGCCAAGCAGGCGCGCAAGCCGGTATTCATACATACCATCACGGTCAAGGGTAAAGGGCACGATGTGGCCGAGGAGGACGCGGTTAAATGGCATGCTATCTCGCCTCCGGGCAAGCCGGGCGCGCCCAAGCCTACCGCTCCCAGGTTCCAGGAAGTGTTCGCCGACGCGCTGATCAAGGCCGCGCGGGAGGACGAGAGTATCGTTGCGATCACAGCGGCCATGCCGGACGGCACTTCGCTCAACAGGTTCGCCAAGATCTTCCCCGACAGGTTCTTCGATGTGGGCATTGCCGAGCAGCACGCGGTTACCTTCGCTGCCGGGCTTGCGTGCGAGGGTATCAAGCCCGTGTGCGCCATCTACTCGACATTCTTGCAGAGGGCCTACGACCAGGTGATCCACGACGTTTGCATCCAGAACCTGCCGGTGGTGTTCGCCATGGACAGGGGCGGCGTAGTCGGTGACGACGGCAGGACCCACCAGGGCGCGTTCGACATCTCTTACCTGAGGCCGATCCCGAACATGGTGCTCATGGCCCCTAAGGACGAGAACGAGTTACAGCACATGGTCTACACCGCAGTCAAGCACAACGGCCCCATCGCCTTCCGCTACCCGAGGGGCAACGGCTACGGCGTGCCGATGGACGAAGAGTTCCACGAGATCCCGATAGGTAAGGCGGAAGTGTTGCGCAAGGGGAGCGACCTGGCGATAGTGGCCTACGGCAACCCGGTCTACTCGGCGGTGGCGGCGGCTGATATGCTGGCCGAGCGCGGAGTGGAAGCCGCCGTCATCAACGCGCGGTTCGCCAA
>JBAURA010000699.1:0-11576 GCA_049580985.1 Chloroflexia bacterium | reverse complement strand
CTGACCCCTGTTGCCTCCTGTTGCGCGTTACAACACCTGTTTGGACCCGTTTTGAGGCACTTTGCAGCCGTTTTTGACCTGATCAACGGTTGTTCACACCCGAATAACTAGCAATTACCGTTTAAGTGGGAGGTAGGTTTGCCCTCGTGCGTAATGCACTATTTACAGCTTACGGCTTACGTTTTACGTTCTACGCCCCCACCGTCTGCGCTCAACCAGCCTGCAAGGGCCTACCCGACGCTACTTCCTCGCCATTCTTGTCGCCAAGCCCGCGGAATATAGCCATAATGTCCTGATCAACAGCGGTGCGGGCTACCCGGATAGCGTTTTTGATCGCTTTGGCATTCGAGCGGCCATGCGGCTTGATGAGAATGCCGTCTACGCCCATAACTATCGCGCCGCCGTATTCGGCATAGTCGAGACGGTTGGCGATGCGCCTGAAATTGGGCCGCAACCCGGCGGCCAGCAGCTTGGATGGAAGGGAGGACGTAAGCTCTGCCTTTATCGCGTCGAATATCATCTTGGCAACGCCTTCCGTGGTCTTGAGGATCACGTTCCCCGTGAAGCCGTCAGTAATAACCACGTCGGCTACCCCGAACGGAATGTCCTTACCCTCTACATTCCCCACGAAGTTCAGGTCGGTCTCGCGTAAGAGTTGGAACGTCTCCTGCACAAGCTCGGTCCCCTTGACCTCCTCCTCACCGTTGGACACCAGGCCCACGCGCGGGTGCTTCACCCCCAGCACCCGTTCCGTATAGACGGCCCCCATGCGCGCCCATTGCAACAGGTAGCGCGCCTTGGCGTCGGGAGTGGCCCCTACATCGGCCAGGAATACTTTACCCGTATCACCCATGGACGGGAAGGGTATGCCGAGCGCGGGCCTGTCAATGCCGGCTATCCGCCGGAGCATAAACGTCCCCCCCGCCACCACCGCCCCCGTATTTCCCGCCGATACGACAGCATCCACCTTGCCATCGGCCAGCATCTGGAGGGCCACCGACAGCGACGAGTCGCGCTGCCGCCGCCAGGCGGTAGAAGGCTGGTGCTCATCCATAGGGATGACGGACGCCGCAGGCTCGATAGGGAGCAATAATCCCCCGGTATTGGCCTTTGCAAGCTCGGCTTCTATCGCCTCCGGCTTGCCCACGAGCACCACCTCGACCCCGTACTCCCTGGCAGCCTGCACAGCCCCCGCCACCATCTCCCCAGGCGCGTGGTCTCCGCCCATGGCATCAAGCGCGATCCTCATAGCACGCTCCTCTATCTATAGTTCCTGGTTGCTAGTTCCAACTCATAGCACATTGTTTGAGAGCACAAGTGGGGTAATTATACACAAAATACTTTCGGACCCAGTACTATGCTAACAAAAATGTAGCACGGAAACCGGCCCACTACCCTTTGTCATTCTTCGCTTCGCTCAGTGGATCATCTTGCAAGTTCGTGTTCACAAGCCAACTCTACTTTGTCATTCTGAACGAAGTGAAGAATCTCGTCCCTCGCGCATGATCTTACAGAGCGAGATTCTTCACTTCGTTCAGAATGACAAAGCATACCTGGGATGCTTTTTTTGTACCTTTATATGCAAGAGGGTCCACTCAGCATACAAAAGTGACTTGGTGCTCCATTCGGACACATTTTCGTTAGTAAAGTACTCAGCATCAGGAACCAGGAACCTGGAACTTGGAGCCTTAAAAGCAAAAAGCGGCTTACGCCGCTCTTTGCAACCGTGTGAGATAACCTTTAGCTACCCGGTCGGACCAATAGGAAGCCCCGAATCCTCCCGACAAGTCTCCTTAGCAGCCTCGGCTATCTTTAAAGCCATATCGTTAGACGAATACAATAACCCTTTGGATAGAGTATAGCAAATGTGGAAAACTCCTACAATAGGTCTATAGTCGTATTCTTACTAGTACTCTTGTCGCTCATTAAGGCTACTTATAGCGTGTATCTTACCTTCGTCTCCCACTTGATGAAGGGCCAAATAAGGTAATATTTTAGTGAACTTTGATGCTCCTGACTTTTCGGTAGTTCCGCATTCGCGTTTTGCGTTTCACATTTCGCGTTTTACGCGCCCTCCAACCCCGCCAGCAGATCGGTCTCCGACTCGGGTGCGAGCACGCGGCTCGCTACCAGGCTGTAGTGCTCTTCACCCAGCGCGAACTCCGCGATGTCCATCGGTATAGCCATGAATAGCCCGTCCGGCTCAAACTGCGTGCGGTGCTGCCTGGCGGACTCCATCTTTTCGGCCAGCAAAGCGCGCACGTCTATCCGCGTAGTGACGGGAGGCGGCACATACTCCGGCGGTTTCTCCTCCCCCTGCTCCTGATCCTCTTTCTTCTCCGCACCCTCAGTTGCCTCCTCTACCACTTCTGCTACCGCTTCCTCCGTGCTCTGGTGCTCAGGGTCCTGGTCTTGGGCCTGCTGCTCCTGTTCGTCCCACGGCCACTTCAGGCCGCGCTCCCTGAACATATCTCTCGCCTTCAGCCAGCCCTCCTCGTTCCAATGGCAGTAGTACAGCTTGAGTGGCGTCCACGGCTCGCCCAACTCCGGCGCGTACCCGGCGTCCCCAGCCATGTCGAACGCCCTATGCGTGATGACGTTGCACTTTATATGGTCAGGGTGGCCATATGCCCCGTGCTCGTCATACGTCAGCATGACCTGGGGCTTGTACTTCCTCACCAGTGCCACAAGCTTACGGGTGGCTGCCTCCAGGTCCGCATTGTGGAAGTTCTCCGAGTGGGCGTTAGCCTCGCTGCCCGACATGCCGCTATCGCGATACCCGAGTAGCTCCGTATCGGTTATCTCCAACAAGGCCGTGCCCCGGCGCAACTCCTCAAGCCTGATCTCGCGCAGGTGCGGTCTCGACGCCTCCGGGTCCAGGTCGGGGTCTCGTATCTCGCCCTCCTCGCCCCCCGTGGCCGTAACGAGCACCGTGCGCACCCCGCGCCGCGCATAAGCTAGCAGCGTGCCGCCGGTAAATACCACCTCATCGTCCGGGTGAGCGTGGACCGCCATGATCGTATATTGATTCACTTTGCTATACCTCGGCTTGAATATTAGGGGATTATGCTTTGCAGCCTGTCTCTAGTATAAGGCTTTTGTCTTGATTTCGTATGCGGCCTCAGCGTCACCCCAAAGGTAGTAGGACCATTGGCCCCACATCCTACGCGGATAGTGTTAGGATCATTCGATATCGCATCTGGGCCTTTTGGGTCATTGTGCAGAATTCTGCTAGCAGGTAAGATCAATTTACCGGCCTCCTGGTTTACAGTAGGATTACAGCCTCCAATAATACAGTGCAAGTAAGTCAAACGGAGAGCACTCACATGAACTCTATCTTGATAAGCATTCTGCCCGATACAAGCACACTATTCGTGATAATAGCCACCTTGCTCACGCTATTCGGCGCGTTGGCGTTCCTCAGGGCTAACGCCGGCGGCGCGTCCCGGCACAGGCTGACACACGCTTTCGATTTCCCCTTCCCCACCGGCGCAATCGCTCAGATCCCCTCGGCCAGCCGCAACCTCATGGGCTCTCATGTCCCTACCGGCGCTATCAGCCAGATCCCCCCGGCCAGTCGCAACCCCATGTTCTCCCATCTGCTGCACAACACCGGTAGTTCGACCGTTCGGCCCACCGGCTCTATAATGTCAATACCCACCGTCACCGGCCTTCCACTCTCCTATGCAGGGCCGGTAGTAGTCCAGGGCAGAAAGTACCTCTGGGAGAGCAGGTGGAGCCACCTCCCCAGCTTCGAGCAGGGCCGCGAAGGCGAAGAACGGGTAGTCAGCACCCTGATGAACACCCTGGGCAACGGCTGGTACATCTTCCGCAATTTCGTTCTTCCTACCGAGAACGAGGATATAGATGTGGTGCTAGTCGGGCATGCGGGCGTCTTCACCATCGAGGTCAATGCCTGGGGCGAGGTCCCATCCGAGCGCGCGCGATGCTACGCCAGGACCGCGCATGGCCGCATCTACAGGCAGCGGCGCGCACCCAACAGCCAGGCGCGCGGCAGCGCCGCCAGGCTCAACACCTTTCTCAAAGAGCGTGGTATCGCCGGCGGCAACTATGTCCAGCCCCTGGTGGTGGTGGCGGGCGACTCCAATATAGAACGTTCCTCCATGCACATGGACGTTTGCACGCTCACAACCCTTCGGTCCAGGCTCAACGGCCTCGCTGTCCAGTCCCAACTCACCTCTTCCCAGGTACGAGGTATAGCCGGCGTGCTCCAGGCTGCCACCGGCGAGCAAATGAGGACCGGTCTGAGCAGAGTGCACTAATTCACCAAACAAGGCCACTACGGGCAATACGCGACAGAATAGCCGACGTGAGCACCGGCGACCTTTATTTCTGCGCGCTCACCAGCCTCTGCCTCGCCCTCTACGCCCTATTGACGCGCTTCGGCGTGATCGAAGCAGGCATCGCCGGTAAGCTGCCCATGACGATGCTGGGCGCGGGTCTACTCGTCCTCCCCGGTTACAGCCTCTGCCGCGCTCTCGGCCTCGACCGCCACGGGACCGCCAGGCTGGGCGGGCTGTCCTTCGCCCTCAGCTTGGCCCTGCTGGCCCTGGCGGGCGCGGGCGCATGGCTAATCCTGGGAGAGCTGGACGTACTGGCTATCGAGACGTTCGTGCTGGGTATAACCGTCACCCTATGCGCCGTCGCCGCCATGCGCGGCCCACGCACCGGCAAATCCTGAAGCCCAGGCAAGCGCGGCAACCGGCGAGCGCTGGCTGGACCGCCCTGGGCCTCGTGGTCCTTGCCCCTCTTCACGGGAGCGGTCGTCTTCAGTAACGGCATGCCCGTCACCTCCGCCACTAAACATACACGTGGGTCCGCCACTACATCAGGTAGGCTTTGCCCTGCTACACACTATAGCTACTGATTTAGTAAATATTTGTTGCGCCCGCGGTTTCCACAGTTGCAAACTCGTTTGGTGTGTGTTAACATGTTATTGTGCTAGCTGATAATAGGGGTCGGTCGGGCGCTGGCCGGTACGCCTAATCTTAAGTGGCTAGAAAGGGCGTAGAATATCATGATCTACGATTTTGGCCCGCGTGCTCAGTGGGTTTACACGGTCTTGCGCGAGCGCATAACCGGTGGTGAATTCACCGCTGGCATGAGGTTGCCCTCCCACACGGAGTTGGCAACCGAGTTCGGAGTAGCCCCCCTCACCGTGCGCCAGGTGCTGTCGCGCCTCGAAGAAGAAGGCATAGTGTCCCGCCAGCAGGGTAGAGGCACATTCGTTCGCGAGATGACCATCCCTGCCGTGCTGATCGCCGAGGACGACCCCGAGATGTCGGCCTTGCTCAGCGCCCACGTACAGAGAGCGGGCTACAGGCCGCTGCTGGCTTCCAACCCCATAGATGCGCTCGAACTCCTCCAGAACGACCAGAACATCTCGCTGGTCTTCAGCGACGTGAGAATGCCCGACCGCGACAAGGGTGTGGAGTTCATTCGCACCGTGAGAAGGCGGTGGCCCCAGCTTCCCCTGGCAGCCGTCACCGGCTTTCCCCAGGATCTGTCCGAGTTGCACGGCACGCCCGAATCCCCCGTGCTGATTCTGCCTAAGCCCGTGTGGGCACACCAGATACAGGAAGCGTTGCGCCTCGCCCTGCGCACAACTTATGACACCATGAACTTCGAAAGGCCCAACCAGCAAACCTCCTAGATACCCACTCCTTGACCCTCTCAAATCTAAAAAGAGAATTGCCGGCAGCATTAACGAAATAGGTCCTGCTGACCCTGGGCCTTTAGACCGGGCCGGGTTTGATATTGGCGCTGCACAACATGAACGCCCAGTCGCATACCCCATCACCTATAGGTCTGCTCCAAACGTTGGTGCTGGCGCTCACAGACGCACCCAACCTGCGCGCGGCGCTATGCGACATTGTAAGAGAGACTTGTCTACTGAGCGGTTGGGAATACGGCGAGGCCTGGGTGGTCGATCCGGGGCCTGACGGCAAACAACGTCTCGTTTACCTCGCCAACTGGCATGCGACCTCTCCGCGACATGCATCCTTCGCCGAGCAGAGTAAGACTTCGAGCCTGCAATGCGCCGAGGGAATCGTGGGCCACGCCTGGTCAGCCCGCGCACCTATATGGATCAAATCGCTGCCCGACGACCCAGGCGCTCAACACGATGCGCCCGCCGTGCGCGCCGGCCTCACCGTGGCCTTTGCCCTACCTCTCCTCTCGGACGAGACGGTGATCGCCGTTCTGGCCTTCTTCATGCCGGCGGTGCGCGACACCGACCAGGCAGTGGTGGATACTCTTTCAGAGTCGAAAGCGCTCCTTGGGGCGCTTCTCAAGCGCAAGGCTGATACTTCGGCAGATGCCAACCCTGCTGAACAGGGCCAGCCCAACGAAGACGTACGGTTGAGCCAGGCCCTCCTCTCCAACATCGTCGGCTCGGCCCTCGACGCGATCCTCTCCATTGACGACTCGCAGCACATCACTTTGTTCAACACCGCCGCCGAGCAGATGTTTCAGATCACGTCGAAAGAGGCTATAGGCCAGCCCCTGGACCGTCTCATACCGGAGCGCTTTCGACACAACCACGGCATGCATATAGTAGAGTTTGGAGAGTCCGGCGCTCAGGTGCGCCTGGTACACTCGCAAACCCCCATTGTGGGGCTGCGCGCCAACGGCGAGGAGTTCCCACTGGAAGCCTCTATCTCCCAGGCTACGGTAGGAGGCCGCAAGGTATTCACGGCTATCCTCCGCGACACCACCGGGCGCCTAAGCTCGGAAGAAGCCCACAGGGCGCAGGAGGCCGCCGAGGAGGCCAACAAGGCGAAAAGCGAGTTCCTATCGCGCATGAGCCACGAACTACGCACCCCCCTCAATTCGATCATCGGCTTCGCCGACCTGCTCAATATGGAGAGTCTCGGCCCGCGCCAGCGCGAGAACCTGGGCTACATACGGAACGCGGGCCAGCACCTCCTTCAGCTCGTCAATGAAGTGCTGGATATAACCGGCATCGAATCGGGCAGCATCGGCCTCTCGCTGGAGCCGGTCCACGTCGTGCCGTTGGCCCGCGAGGCGCTTGACATGTTGCGCCCCCTGGCGGCATCTCGCTACATCCAGGCTGATATAGAGGTAGCACAGCCTGATATATACGTGCAGGCCGACCGCCAGAGGCTCAAGCAGGTGCTACTCAACCTTGTGTCCAACGCGATAAAATACAACGTCGATCACGGCTCGGTCCTGCTCAAGATTGAGACATACGCACAGGACACCGTAGAGATCGCCGTCACCGATACCGGCATAGGGATCGCCCCGGAGAAGATAGGGAGGTTGTTTATGCCCTTCGAGCGGCTGGGGGCCGAACAGCTCGGCGCTGAGGGCACCGGCCTGGGCCTGGCGCTCACCAAGCGCCTGGTTGAAGTCATGAGCGGCAGCATAGGGGTTGAGAGCACTCCCGGCACGGGGAGCATCTTTCGAATACAGTTGCCGCGCGCCCACGCGCCGGTCGTCCTCACGCCCGACCTTGCCACTACCCCCATAGACACCGCCAATCTGACCGGCAATAACTCCACCGTCCTGTACGTCGAGGACAACCTATCGAATATCAGGCTTGTCGAGCGCATACTTGAGCACAGGCAAGGCATCAAGCTGCTTAGTTGTATGCAAGGCCGAATGGCACTCGACATAGCGCGCGAGCACAAGCCCGATGTGGTCTTGCTTGACATCCATCTCCCCGACATGAGCGGCCACAATGTGCTTGAAGCCTTGAAGAGCGACCCTGCAACTCGCAACATCCCCGTCTTGATCATAAGCGCCGACGCCACAACAGGCACGTTAGAGCGCCTGGTAGAGGCGGGCGCACGTGGCTATCTCACCAAGCCCATCGAGGTCAGGCGCTTCCTACGTCTCATTGACGACACACTGATCTAGGATCCCGAATCCTAAACAGACCGACAAGCCACACGACCCTATACCGGTACCCACTCCAGAACCCCGGCCTAGATCCTACGTAAATGGCGCGAATCGCGTCGTGTATATCGTATGGCTAATTTGCGTATCTACAGTATAGGACGCTTATATCTTTACAACGACCTTGTGATTGAGTATGATTAGGTGCAAGCGCAGGTTAGATGGCACGAAGCTGAAGCACGTCCTATGCGTAAGGCCCTATCACTCAATACCCTGTTACTCACGTTGGCCCTCCTTGTCGCGCTCCCTATAGTGGGGGCGCTTGGCTACTCTACCTATGCCAACTGGCGGAGCAGCGAACAGGCGGCCCGCGACGCCAACACCCGTACAGTCGAGATAATCGCCTCCCAGGTAGAGAGCTACGTGGCAGATTCGCGCTTCATGCTGGAGCAGATAGCGGCGCGCCCGCTCACCCGGAGCATGGACAACACCAGGTGCGACCCGGCGCAGGCTGACTTTCTTACTTTGCACCCCCAGTACACGAACGTATTTACAGTAGATACCTCCGGGCAAGTGGTTTGCTCGGCAATATCGCTCGCTGACCGCTCAGCTATCTCCTCTGACGACAGAGCGTGGTTCCAGGAGGTCGTTGCGACCGGCAGATTGACAATAGGAGAACCCCAGGCCAGCAGGCTCAGCGGCAAGTGGGTAGCGGTGTTCGCATGCCCGATTCGCAACGACAATAGTGAGATCGTAGGGGTGGCAGGCTTCGAGCTTGATCTCACGCGCTTCCAGGAGTTTCTTGTCACGTCGAAGGGGTTCGACAACAGCGTTGTGCGTATCATAAATGGCGAGGGGACGGTAGTGGCCTCTAACATCGACCCGGAGGAATGGGTGGGCAAGAATTTCGCCGGCAACCCTACCGTGCGCGCGGTGCTCTCCAACTTCTCCGGGCAGGGCCAGACGCCCGGCCTGGATGGGATCGAGCGCCTGCATTCCTACACCACTGTACCGTCGGCGGACTGGCGCGTGTGGGTCGGGGTGCCTGTTGAAACCGTGTTCGCGCCAGCACGTGATAACATGCTGCGTAACGGCGCTATCGGCCTCTTACTGCTGATGGCTGCCATGAGCGTCGCCTACCTGGCGGGCCGGCGGATCATCGGCCCCATCAACAGGCTCGCACAGGCGGCTCGCGCCGCCGGCCAGGGCAAGCGCGACGTGCGAGCGCCGGTGGAAGGCTCCGCCGAGATAGCCGACATGGCGGTGGCCTTCAACTTGATGCTGGCCGCCTGCAACAAGGTCGAAGAGGACCTACGCCAATCGGAGGAGGTGTTCAAGAAGGCGTTCCAGGCAAGCCCAGAGGCGCTCCTGATCAGGAGGCTGCGTGACAACGCCGTGATCGCTGCGAACCCGGCCTTCGAGCAGGTCACCGGCTACACGCGCCAGGAAGTGTTCAGCGACCCCAACATCTTCTTCGAGATGTTGGCCGGCCACGACTACGGGGGCGTGGCGTCCAGGCTGCTGGCGTCGGGGCAGCCGGTGGTGGACTACGAGGTACAGTTCCGGCATAAATCGGGCGAGATACGCGAGTGCATGCTCACCGCCGAGCACGTCGAGATCCGGGGGGAGCAGTGCCTGTTGGTGATAGGCCGCGACATCACCGATATCCGGCAGGCCGAGCGGGTACGCCTGGCAGCCGAGGCGGCAGAGGAGGCCAACCGGGCCAAGAGCGAGTTCCTGTCGCGCATGAGCCACGAGTTGCGCACGCCTCTCAACGCCGTGATGGGCTTCACCGAGCTTATGGAGATGGAGGACGCCACCCCCAGGCAGTTGGACAACTTGCAGCACATCAGGCGGGCCGGACAGCATCTTCTGAAGCTGGTGGAGGAGGTGCTGGATATAGCGCGCATAGAAGCCCAGCAGATCAATCTCTCGCCGGAGCCTATCGCCGTGGAGGGGATCCTACAGGAGTGCCTGGACCTGATCGGGCCAAGCGCCCAACAGGGAGAGGTGGAGGTAGGCATGGCCCCCCGGCGGGAGACTGAGGAGAAGGGAGTGGCGCGCTCCGAAACGGGCGAGCAGTGGGTGCTGGCCGACCGGCAGAAGCTGAGGCAGACGCTACTGAACCTTATCTCGAACGGCATAAAGTACAACCGGCAGGGAGGCTCGGTGACGGTGGGGGTGGAGCACAACGGCAACGGCTACGTTCGGATCAGCGTGACGGACACCGGCTACGGCATACCCGCCGACCAGATGGACAGGTTGTTTGTGCCGTTTGAGCGGCTGGGGGCGGGGAGGCGTAACGTCGAAGGCACGGGCCTGGGGCTCGCCCTGTGCAAGGCGCTGGTGGAGGCGATGGCTGGGCGCATTGGCGTGGAGAGCAAGTATGGCGATGGCTCTACCTTTTGGGTGGAGCTTCCGAGGGTAGTGTTGCACTCGACGGCGAGCGGCAAGCCTGGGGGCGCATGGCAAGAGGCAGGCCCGGTGGGCGATAGATCACGCGTGACGGGGCAGGTACTTTACATAGAGGACAACCTTTCTAACTTGAAGTTGATTGAGGGTGTATTGCGGCACAGGCCAGGGGTGCGGGTCGTGTCGAGCATGACGGGGGCGGAGGGCCTGGAGGCGGCGCGCAGGAGCAGGCCCGACCTGGTGCTGCTGGACTTGAACCTGCCCGATATGCAC
Organism: Chloroflexia bacterium; assembly: GCA_049580985.1. Lineage (GTDB taxonomy): Bacteria > Chloroflexota > Chloroflexia > QHBQ01 > JADMIH01 > JADMIH01. Next base: position 1,010 of record JBAURA010000699.1, on the reverse strand, counting down.
GGGGAGGAGGTGTTGCGTCGCCTGCGGGAAGTGGACGGGGTTGCGCAGGTGCCGGTGGTGGTGGTGAGCGCGGATGCTAACCCCGCGCAGATCGAGCATCTGCGGTCGCTGGGTGTGCATTCTTATGTTACTAAGCCGGTGGATGTTCAACGGTTGCTTGCTCTGATTGATGATGTGCTTGAGTAGGGGTTGGTTGTCGGTTGTCGGTTGTCGGAGGGAATGCCGCGTGGCGTCCCCTTTTTTGTTTTGAACCACAAAGACACGAAGTGCGCTAAGGAAACACAAAGGTTTGGGGGTTAGGGTTAGGGTTTGGATTGGGCGGTGCGTTCGGCGTTGTGGTGGGCGGTGCGGTAGGCTTTTGTGACGGTGGCGGTGAGGTGGGTGATTAGTTCTTGTTGGGTGGTGTGGAATTCGAGGCGGCGTTGGAGGCGGATGAGGGAGGCGATGGCTTTGGAGGTTTGGGTTAGGAGGCGAGTGCCTTTGATGGGGTCGAGGGTGCCACGCCGGATGGCACGTCGGGTGCGGCGAAAGGTGCGGCGGAGGGTGTTGATTTCTTCTTCGGTGGAGTGGAGCGTGGACATTGGTGGCCCCTTTCTGTTAGTTGTGGGTTTTGGGTTTTGGATTTTGGGTATGGAGGGTAGGGTGCATGGGGCTGTGGGGTCCTATGCACCCTTGGTTCCTTCTTTTCTTGTATTTAGCCGGGCAGAGGGCGGACACGTGGGTCCGCCCCTACACGGGCATAGGAGGTTGGCTTGCAGGAAGGGTGTCCCTGTGGCGCAACTGGTCCGTGTTCCGCGTGGGCGTGGCGGCCTACCCTCTTCGCCCCTCTACAAAGTACGGAGTACCAAGTACCAAGTACCGAGTAGTGAGTGGGGGGAAAGAGGTGAGGACGTGACACGATGGCACGTAGGTACGCTACGCTTATCACGCTCGTGTTATTTGGCTAGCCTCTATGTTAGGGTGCTTGTGCTTACTACGTATTGCGTATTGCGTATTGCTAGGCGTTGGGC
>JBAURA010000698.1:0-12470 GCA_049580985.1 Chloroflexia bacterium | reverse complement strand
CCCAGGTGGCCGTCGAAGGCGGCACGGCCCGCGTGACGGTGGACGCCTCCTCCCCCGACGGGCAGTACCTGAACGGCCTCGACGTAAGCGCAATAGCCGTGGGGCCTGACAACGTCACTTCCACCGTCGCCCTGCGGCAGGTAGCGGCGGGGCGCTACGAAGGCACGTTCCCGGCCACCCAGGAAGGCGCGTATCTGCTACGCGTGGGGGCGACCGGGGGCGATGCGCGGGCCAACCTCAGCCAGACGCTGGGTATGATCGTGCCCTACTCGCCCGAATACAGGGGGGACGCCACCGACAATGGCCTCCTGGCGCGCCTCGCCGCGCTGGCCGAAGGGAGGGCGCTGAGCTTCGCCGACCCGAAGGCCGCTTTCGAGCACAATTTACAGGGGGTGAGCACCACTACCGACCTGTGGCCGCTCTTGCTGCTCCTTTCCATCCTCCTCCTGCCGTTCGATATAGGAGTGCGCCGTGTGCGCATGACGCGGGCCGACCTTGAAGAGTGGCTGGCAGAGGTCCGCCGCAGGCTAGGGCTTGCGCCTCGCCGTACCGTTACGGTGGGGGCAGGGCAGGGGGGAGCCACGCCGGAGATCGCCGCTATGATGGGCGCGAAGTCGAGGGCGTTGGACGGACGGTGGACGGTGGACGGTGGACGGTGGACGAGCGAAAGTGAAGGGCAGGCGGACGAGCCTCAGAGTCCGTCGTGGGTTGCAGAGTTGCAGAGCGCGGATCGAGCCAGGCACTCAGGGCAGGAGAACACGCCTGTTGTTCAGAGTGTGAAGGCTCGGACGCCAATTGTGCAGCCGCCTGTAGAGGAAGCAGCGCCCGGCAGCGAAGAGGAATCGCTGGCTACGAAGTTGCGGAAGGCGCGGGAGAGGCGCTAAGAATGTATACAAAACTCGGTGATAGACGAGTTGACAGCGCCCGCCCATTAAAATCGGGGGCTACGCAAACGAAATCCGCCTTCGCGGACTGTCTTGCTCGTAGATCGTGCCTGTAGTCAGTTGAATGGTTGGGAGAGTAGTCCGCCATGCGGACTTCGTTTGCGTAGCCCGACAATTCATTGTCCGGGCGATCTCTCACCGCAGGCATCATTACTTCATAAACCTACCCCTACAACAGTGCTCTCAGGTGTATCGAGTAGCGCCCGGCGCAAGTGCTCTATCGAGCTATTGCCTCCACTGCACACTATGCCAACTTTCTTGCCCTGAAGCTCGGCGCGCAGTTGGTATGCGGCTGCCAGTGATGCCGCGCCCGCTCCTTCCGCCAACGTATGCGCTCGCTCGATCAGCCAGCGCATGGCTTGCACGATCTCGTCTTCGCCCACGAGCACAAACTCCTTCAGCCTCTCTCTAAGGATAACTTGCGGCAAGCTGAAGGCAGTGCCCGTGGCGAGACCTTCAGCGAACGTCCGGTTGTCGGCTTCCACCAGCTTGCCCTGTCGCCACGACTCGTACGCGGCGGGCGACCTCTCTGCTTGCACGCCGATGACGCGTATGGTGGGGTTGATAGCATTGGCAACGATGCACGCTCCCGCGGCTCCGCTTCCCCCACCTATTGGCACTATGATCACCTGCAAATCAGGCTGGTCCTCCAACATCTCCAGGCAGCCGGTAGCCACGCCCGCGATCAGGTGTGGCTCGTCGCCGGAGTGGATATAGCGCCACCCATGCTCTTTCGCCAGGCTCTCGCAATGCAAGCGGGCTTCGTCGAAGTTACGGCCGTGGAAGATCAGCGTGGCACCCAGGCCTTGCATCGCGGCCACCTTGCCGGGGTTGGCGCGCTCCGGCACGACGACCCTGGCCTCCACACCAAAGATGCGGGCCGCATAGGCCACCGACTGCCCGTGGTTGCCGGTCGAGGCCGTGACCACGCCGCGCGATCGCTCATCTTCGCTCAACTGCGAGACCAGGTTCAAACCGCCACGCACCTTGAAGGCTCCTACGGGCTGGTAGTTCTCGTGCTTTATATGCACTTCGGTCCCTATCAGGTCGTTGATAGCAGGGTAGCTGTGTAAGGGTGTGCGCGCAAGGTAGGGCCGGATGCGCTTTTGTGCCAGCAAGACATCGCGGAAGTCAGGAATGTTCATAGAGTACTCACTTATGGATACGAGATCCTCTTTCGTCATAGCGGATTATACAAACAACTCCGCAATCTTGGCGTAACTTGGCGCTCCTGGCTTCTTGGCGGTTCTGTCTCTCGCGCTTCGCGCTTCATTCGCCACTCGCCACCGGATGTGATATAAAGTGAGGACTCACACATCCAGGAGGGGCGACCCATGAGCGATAACGCCGTAGACACCTGTATCTTCTGCAAGCTGGCGAAGGGCCAGGTGCGGGCCGAGATCATCTTGCAAGACGACAAGATAATCGCCTTCAAGGACATCCACCCCCAGGCTCCCGCCCACGCCTTGGTGGTCCCACGCAAGCACATCACCGCCCTGTGGGATACCGACCACGAGGACGAGCCGATGCTTGGGCGCATCCTCACCGCCTGCAACGAGGTAGCCCAGGAGCTTGGCATCTCCGACAGCGGCTACCGGGTGGTGGTCAATTCCGGCCCCGACGCCGGGCAGAGCGTGGACCACCTCCACTTTCACGTGATGGGCGGGCGTGAGCTAGCGTGGCCGCCGGGGTGAGAACAGACGGTGGACGGTGGACGAAGGACGAAGGACGAAGGACGAAGGCTCAACACCTCCGTCCTTCGTCTTTCGTCCTTCGTCGGTTATCGCACTATCGTGCCGCGCACTGCGGGAAGAACACGAGCACTACCATCTTGGTCGATTGCGCCCTGGTCACGTTGTTCGCGGGGCGGAACGTACCGTCGGGGTAGCCTTCGATTGCGCCGGCATTATACATCGTCTCCACGTAGTCGTAGAAGGTGTGGTCTGCAAGCACGTCGCTGAAGTGCGGCCCGCCGGTGGTATCGATAGGCATGCCGGAGGAGAGGACGATTATCTTGGTCATCTGGCCCCTGGTGGCGTTGCTGTTGGGCCTGAAGTAAGGCCGGCTGCCCACGCCGCAAGGCTCGCCCGGCCCGCCGCAATCGTAGCCGGAGATCACATCGTGCATGGCGAGTTGCTCTATCCAGGTGTAGAAGGTGGAGCCTATAGCGACGTCTTCGAACGTCTGCTCGCTGACGGGGTCGGTATAGCCCGCCGACAGCGCGACGATCTTGGCGATCTGGCCGCGTGTGATGTCGTTACCGGGGCGGAACGTGCCGTCAGAGTAGCCACTTATGATGCCCCGGCAATAGAGGCAGTGCAGGTAGGAATAGAACCAGTCGGCTTCGCTAACGTCGATGAAGATCATGTCGCACGGGACGATGGTAGCTGTGGCTGTAGCCGCCACTACTGTGCTCGTGCTCGTAGGGGTGTTGGTTGCTGTGCTACCAACGGGCGTATTCGTGCGGGTGCTGGTGGGGGGTACTACGGTAAAGGTAGGGCCGGCTGTGGGCGTGGTGAGCGGGCAGCTTGCCGTCACGGTGACGTTGATATCAACCGCGTTGGCAACATTTTCCGCCATGTCGAACGCTCGCGCCTTGATGGTGTAAGCGCCGCTTGACTGTATATTCCACTGGTACGACCAGGTTTCGGTGCCCGTCGCCGTGTTCCAGGTGTTCCCACCGTCCACGCTGACCTCCACGCGCTGGAGGCCGCTCCAGTAGTCGTGCGCGGTGCCGGTGATGTTGAATGAGCAGATCGATATTTCCTGGCCCTGGGTTGGGCTGGTTATTAGGGGCAGGTTAGGCGCGTATGGGTCGAGCGTGGGGTCGGGCTGGAAGTTGTCGGTGTTAACCGCGTTGACCACCAGGCCGAAGGTCATATCGCCCGCGTAGAGGCAGGTGCGCTCCAGGCCGCGCACGGTGCACGGCAGCCAGTCCACTCCCCACACGTTGCCGAAACATGCGCCCGGCCCGCCCGTGCAGCCGGTGGTCACGTTCCGTAGTTGGTGCCGGAATTCCTGGGTAATAGTAGGTGGAGAGGGATTCGTGTTGATAACGTAGCCCCTGATCCCTGCTCGATACCAGGCATTCATGAGCAAATCCGTGCCGCTGCTCAGATTTTTTATGATCATATTGTGCGCTTGCTCGCGGTCGGCAATCGGATCGCCGCCGGTAATATCGGCGACGAATTGCGGGCTGCTCAGGTTCTGGATGTCGTACAGCTTCAGCTTGCCTAGCGTGGCGCTATTGATGAACTCGTCCTGGAGGAGGACGTACTTATCGTCGCTGGTCGGCACGACGTGGTGTACCCTGAAGCCGGCTGGCTGTATCGATCCAACCGGGTTGAGCGGCACGGGAGTGCCCCCTGCTACAAACGCAGCCTTATCGAAGATGTTCATGCCGCCATCCCAGTGGCCGGCGTACATCTTGCCGCGCACCACGTTCGAGTCGTGGATGAAGTAGCCGCTATCGCCGTCGCGGTCCCAACGGTTGACCTCTACGACGTTGGGGAGGTTGCGGATATCCATGGCGATTATCTTGCCTTCGGAACCGCTCTCACCCGACATGGTAAACCATGCGTAGTCCGCGTTGCCGTTGCTATCGTGCGACACGAAATGCTCGTGCACCGTGCACCAGTCGGGCGCGTTGCGCGCGCTGGTGACCAGGGTTGCGCTGATCGGGTTGCTTACGTCGTAAGCAAACCATCCGCAGCCCGTGCCGGTACCACGCGTCGTAACGGATAGGTACTGGTTGCCGTTCTGCGTCCAGTCGAAAATGGAGAGAGAAGCGCTGCTGCCTGTTGGGCGGGGTTCGTTTCTCAGGAGCACAGGGTTGTAGGGGTCGTCTACGTTGTAGATGAAGAACAACCTGCCGCCGAACCCGGACGTGCCGACGTAGTCATGCCCTTCATACTGCCAGGTGGCGATGTCGCCCATCTGTCCGTCGCCAGTGCAGTTTTGATAGGGGTAGCTGACCGTGAGAGGCGACAGGCCCTCGAAAGGCGGCTCGGGGTACATGCCGCCGCAGGGGTGACTAACAGCTCCCGGGCTGCTTTCAGTCACGCCCGGCACGTTGGCGGATGGCTGACCATTGTTGAGCTTATATGCGTCGGGGAAGGGTGGGGGTGTGGAGGTGGCCTTCGCCTGCGGGCCTGCCATCGTACCCGTTACCGCCGACGTAACAAAGCCGGACGATAACAACGCGATAAGCAGCACGGCAAGGCCGGCCAACACATACATGCGCCTGAACTTCACGGTTGCGCTCCTTTTTGCTCCTCGTTGAGGACCTATTCAAACAGTAACAATTGCAATTACCGGCAACGAGCCGGTGAGGACTGTCTACAATTATGCGCTAAACGCATACCCAACGTCAATAGGCAATTCGACTTTCATCTAATGAAGGGGTTGTCGGTTGTCGGTTGTCGGTTGTCGGTTGTCAGTAGACGGTGGACGGAGGGAGCATAATAGGAATCTGGTCTGACTATGGAACTGTCTTAAGTCAGCAGAACAGATGCTTGTTGGTAGGAATCTGTCTTCCCACGAAAATACGTTAAGTGGGAAGACAGATTCTTGTTTGTGTAAACCCAACCTTTGATGGAACCTCCTTAAGTCGGAGGTTAGGTTGTGGGCAAGCTTCAGGCGTCATTTACGTGTTACACTCCCTCCGACTACCGACTACCGACTACCGACTACCGACTACCGACTACCGACAACTGACAACTGACAACTGACAACTGACAACTGACAACCGTCCATTTTGCACATCACGCCACCCAGGCGTATAATGCCCCTATGGGAGCTATATCGCGCAACTGGCTTCGCATCCTTATCTGGGCGCTGGTGCTCGGCCTTATCACCGGTCTTATCGCCGACTGGGGCGAATGGGACAGATTCCTGCCCAATTTGCTGTGGCGTGTCTTGATAGCGGCTGTCGGCGGCGTGCTAGGGCTGGTGCTCAACGTGTTCGCGGGCGGCTACGTCAGCATGGGCACCAACGTCATCGAGAGCATGGGCATAACCCGCTTCAGTAACGACGCCGCCCGGAAGATAGAGAACTCCTTCGTCTTCGTAGGCGCCCTCACCGCCGCTATACTGGCTATGATCTTCATCACATGAGGCAATTGATACGTGATACGTGATTATCGTCCATCGTCCACCGTCCTCACGTATCACGTATCACGTATCACCGTGAACACCCTCCGCATCCACACCATAGGCCACAGCAACGCCTCGGCCAGCGATTTCATCGCCCTGCTACGCAACAACGGCATAGAGGCGCTCGTGGACGTGCGTAGCTCGCCCTACAGCCAGTACCTGCCCCATTTCAACCGCGACACCCTGGCAGGCATCATGGCCGAGGCTGGGATCTCGTACCACTTCGCGGGCGAATACCTCGGCGGGCGACCCAAAGACCCCACCTGCTACAAGCACGGCAAGGTTCCCACCGGCAAGGTGGACTACCTGAAGCTGGTAGACTACGCTGAGGTAGCGCGGCGTCCCTGGTTCCAGAAAGGTATCGAGCGCCTGCTCCAGATCGCGGGAGAGCGCCCCACGACACTCATGTGCGCCGAGGAAGACCCCCACAGTTGCCACCGCTACCATCTTATCTCCCCCGTCCTGGAAAGGAGCGGCATAGAGATCGTACACATCCGCCACAAACCCGAACAATCCCAGGTCGATCCCACCCAGCCCCAGCAGGTCAGTATGTTCTGAGCGGGGGTTGGGGATTGAGGGGTTGAGGGGTTGAGGGATTAGGGATTAGGGATTAGGCTTTACGTCTACCGTCTACCGTCTACCGTCTACCGTCTACCGTCCATCGTCCGTAACCATGAAGCTCTACACCATCGGCTTCACCAAGAAATCCGCGGAGCGGTTCTTCTTGCTCTTGCGGGAGAACGGCGTGAGGCTGCTCGCGGATATTCGCGTCCACCCTGGCGGACAGTTGTCGGGCTTCGCCAGGCAAGACGATTTGCGCTACTTTCTCCGCGCGCTGGCAGACTGCAACTACATCCATCTGCCGCAGCTTGCCCCCACAGGCGAGATACTGTCTGCTTATCGCCGCGACAAGAAGTGGCCGATCTACGTAGAACGCTTCGAAGCCCTCATGGACGAGCGAAACATCCCCCGGTCCCTCGACCGCGCCCTCTTCCAGGACGGCCACACATGCCTGTTGTGCAGCGAGGACACCGCCGACAAATGTCACCGCCGCCTGGTAGCCGAACGCCTCGCCGCCCACTGGCCTGGCATGGAGATTGTGCACCTGGTATAGACGTGATACGTGATACGTGATTATTGCGTACTGCGTATTTCGTATTGCGTACTACCGGCAACTGACAACTGACAACTGACAACTGACAACTGACAACTATCATGTACTCCCCCGTCACCATAACCGACCTCACCCGTATGCAAGGCGACCACATTTGCGTAGCCGGTTACCTGCGGGACGGCACTTGTATCCGCCCTTTATTCCCTAGGAAGAGGCCGCTTACCGAAAGCTGGGTGTGGCTGAAGGACCAGGTTGTTATCAGGCCGTTTGCCGAAGTAGAGTTGGATCTACAGGAGCACACACCCCACCCTCCACACACCGAAGACTACGTGGTCAGCCCCACCCACTACCGGCTCTTCCGCCACCTGGATACAGCGCGCAGGCTCGCCCTTCTGCGCAAGATCGAGGACCCCAGCGTAGGTAGCATCTTCGGCGCAAAGATACACTCGGACAACGGCTGGTACCTGACGGCGGGCCAGGGCACGCGCTCGCTCGGCACGGTCAGGCCCGATGAGATCGAGAAGGTAGGCTACGCGCCAAGAGATAACAACAGGTGGGACTATCGCATCGCCTTCAAGGACGCGGCGGGAGCGCAATACAGGCTGGCCGTCACCGACCTGGCCTTCAGGTGCTACCTGGACCATGCCCGCCTGCGCGAAAGGCATGAGCCGGAAGAGATCGCCCGGCGCGTGTCGGACACCTTGCGCTCGTCCGAGGTCTATCTACGCATTGGGCTTGCCAGGGGCTGGGACAAACACCCGGACAGATGCCACCTGCAAATCACGGGAGTGTACTCGTTCCCCGACTACCTGGGCGGCAAATGCTTCGCCGATTTCGGCATGACCCAAAAGCCACCTGCGCAGGTGGACGTGCCTTTCTGATCAACCGGTGCCCTACGAATCCTGGACCAGGGACAGCACTTCGCTCAAGTCGCGGATGTCGTGTCCGAAGCAACGGAACCCCGCGCCAAGCCTGGCGCACTGGCCCCGATATATGTCATACGGGTCGTCGTCCACCAGGATCGCGTGACCTGGCTCTATGGAATAGCCATCCAGGCGCGCCATGGCGAGCATCCGCTTCAGCATACGGTCCTTACCCGTGTGCCACTCCGCGACGACGTAATCTATCCATGCTATAACGCCAAACGCCTCCAGGATGCGGCGGACATTCGCCTCGTGGTTGTAGCTGATGACACCTACCAGCACGCCTCGCGCCTTCAATATCACCAACACACGCGGGGCTTCAGGGCGCAAAGCAAAAAGCGCCCCATCGTCACGCCGGACGAGGAGCGCATCTTTATCTTCAGTTTGATCTACCAATCGGTAAGAGAAATCAGGCCACCCGATAGCATCGGTAGGTGTGCGATCCGAGAGATTCAGGCCGCTGGCGGGGGTCCATAGCGTATCGTCGCCATCAAATGCGACTAGCTTGTACATAGGGACGGTGGATGGTAGACGGAGGACGACTAACTTGAAAATAGATCAGGTCTACCGTCCTCTCTTAGCGGTATCGGAACGTAATACGGCCTTTACTGAGGTCGTAGGGAGAAAGCTCTACGAGCACGCGGTCTCCCGGCACGATTCTGATGTAGTTGGTGCGCATTTTGCCGGAAATATGGCCCAGTATCTTGATCCCGTTCTCAAGCTCAATATTGAACAGGGCGTTAGGCAGGGCGTCGAGCACCGTACCGTCCATCGTGATGACGTCGTCGCGCGTGCGCCGTGGCCCGGCGGGAGCGGTGGTGGTGGCCGCCGGCCTGTTTTGCTTTTTAGGATAATATGTTTTCTTCTTCATGCGGTACGCATTTACCTCCAGAGTGTCAGATCAACAAAATAGCCGAGTAGCTGTGTCGCTAACCCGGCCCCGTGTGATGTACCCATGCTAAACGCCCCCTAAATGGGCGGCTCATTCGGTACTCTCTTGAGATAGCAGGCGGAACGCATTAGCTCCCTTTCCTTCTAGCTCTTTACGCACAGGGCGGATTCGTATTGCTACGTGTAAAGTATACAACTTCCACGCACGAATTACAATACGGCGGAAGTCGCATCTCAGGGTGAAGGTTTGTACCCTCCCCAGATCACCCGGACAATAAATTTTCGGGCTACGCAAACGAAGTCCGCCTTCGCGGACTACTCTACCCATCATTATTGTTCCCACAAGGCACAATCTACGAGCAAGACAGTCCGCCATGCGGACTTCGTTTGCGTAGCCCCCGATTTATGAAGATTGCCAACTTGATCAGGCAATAACCCCGATCTATGGGAGAGACAGCCCGCGCAGGCGGGCTTCGCTAACGTAGCACGCGGATTTATCCGCCGTGTACCCTCGACCCACACCCCATTACCTGTTCAAGTTGTTAATCTTCATCAATCGGCGGGCGATCTCACCGATGACGCTATTACTTGATAAGCCCGCTAATCGAATCGGCGGGTCATTCGAGAATGAATACACCCTGCGTCTTTTCTCGTGTATATTATTCGGAGTAATCATTGCTCAACTTCTGAATGGAGGTAGTTATATTGCCGGATCAAATTGGCCTGGAAGCATTCGCGGATGTGCAGCGCGTTATCGTAATCGGGGCGCACGCTGACGACATGGAAACCATGATGGGCGGTCTCGCGTGGATGCTCGCGCAACGCGGGGTGGTCCTCCACGAGCTAATCTGCACGCGCGGCGACATCGGCACGCACGACCCCCAGTACAGCCGCGACACCCTTGCGCGCACCCGCCGCGAGGAAGCCCGGCGCGGGGGCGAGATCCTCGGCTTCAGCGAAGTAGTCACCCTCGACTACCCCGACGGCGAGATAGAACCATCGCTTGAGCTTCGCGCCACGGTCGCGCATTACTACCGGCGGTGGCAATCCGACACCCTCTTCACCTTCGATCCCGCGTGGGCTGGCCAGATACACGCCGATCACCGCGCCGTTGGGAGGGCCGCGCTCGACGCCCTCATGCCTTCTCGCATGGAGTTATACCACCCCGAACAGCTACAGGACGGCGTGGCGGTGGGCAAGGTAGGCCGTGTATTCCTCTTTACCCCGGCGGTTGCCGACGTCTACGTAGATGTCACCGAGGTGTATCCCAAAAAGATCGAGGCCGCCCTGGCGCACGCAAGCCAGTTCCCCGGTGGAGAAGAAAACCTCCAGTGGATGCGTGCCCTCGATGGCGAAGCCGCGCGGCAAGCCGGGGCCGAGGGTAGACTCTACGAACGCTTCGCCCAACTGAGGCTCTGGTAGCGCCCGGTGTCTGACGAGCGTCGCGGGCTGCTCTACGTTGGCCTGGCGGTGGCCGCTTTCTCCACAAGCCCCGTCCTGATCGTGTGGGCAGACCCGATGCCCGCCCTCATCAAGACGTGGGGCAGGCTTTGCGTAGCCGCCCTCGTGGTGGGCTTCACAGCCTGGCTCACCCTCCGAAAGCACACAGCCTCCTCAATACCCGCCTCACACTCGGTACCCGGTACCTGGTACTCATCGCCCCTCCGCTTCACCTTCTACGGCCTGGTAGCCGCCCTCCACTTTTTCTGCTACATAGCAGCCCTCGACTACACGACGGCGGCGCACGCTCTCGCCCTGGTCTACACCGCCCCTATCTTCGTCACGCTCTTCTCCGCGTTCGTTCTGCGAGAGCCTTTGCGCGGCATCCAGTGGGCCGGGGTCACTATAGCAGTGATCGGTGTCGCCATACTGGCCGGCCTGGAGCCACGGATGACCACCACAATGGCCTTTGGCGACCTCCTTGCCGTCGGCTCAGCCCTCACATTCGGCATCTACACGGTTGCGGGCCGTTACGAGCGCGACCGCTATCCCCTGCTGGTTTACGCCTCCCGCGTCTACGGCTCAGCCGCTCTCTGGCTTCTGCCCCTGGCCTTCCTGGTGATACCTGTTACGCCTCCCGATTCGTGGGGGTTGCCGCAGGTGGCGTCGGTGGTGGCGCTCGGCATCATCCCGCTTGCGCTGGGGCACACCCTCTACAATGCCGCCCTCCGGCGCTTACATGCCACGGTAGTCAACATCATCGCCTCGCAGGAGGTTACGGGCGGCATCCTGCTGTCGCTTGTCTTGCTGGCGCAGGTGCCTTCCTTCACCTCCCTGGTGGGCGCGCTCGTCACCCTGGTGGGGATCGCTCTCGTAATCCGGGAACAGCCGTAGGGGCGGACCCATGGGTCCGCCCTGCTTGGTAACCCGTCAGGATCATGGCTAACGTAGAGGCATACACACGGGTCCGCCCCTACAAGATTAATGCGACACTATTGAATGCGTGGGGCAAGAGCCAGGTAATAGGACAAGGCATATATGTGCAGGTATCCCTACAACGGAGAGCATCTTATTGCCAGAGGGGAAGTATGCGGTCTGGCATATATCCTGCTATCTGCTATAATAATGGCATCAACCACGCACAAGGTTATCCTTCCGCGTATTTTCGTGATGTGTACCCACTATGAGCAAGATTCTAATTGTTGACGACAACCCTGCCCTTGTAGACGTGCTCGAAGAGCACCTACAGAGCGAGGGGTATGACACAGTTCACGCCTATTCGGGCGAGGAAGCCCTGGCTATGCTGGCTAAGTTCGTCCCCGACCTGGTGATCCTGGACCTTATTTTGCCCGGTATGGATGGGTATGAAGTGTGCAGGCTGATGCAGGCCGACGTGCGCCTCAACCACATCCCGGTGATCATGCTCACGGCGCGTGACGACATCACACACAGGGTGCTCGGCTTCGAGCGCGGGGCCGACGACTATATAGTCAAGCCCTTCCAACCCGACGAGCTAAGCGTGCGGGTGCGCGCGCAACTTCATCACCTGTACCACGACTCCGTCTCCGAGATGACCGGCCTCCCAGGCCCGGAAGCCATCGAGAACAGGATCAACTCCGCCCTGGCCGACGGCAGCGGCGAATGGACGATTGTCTACGCCGACATCGCCAGCTTCAGCGCCTACAACGAATCCTATTCATACGTCGATGGCGACGAGATGATCGACGTAGCAGCAAGTGCCCTCAAGCGCGCGATCCAGGAGTCGCATACCGGCACCGAACCCGGTCCGAACGGCTCAGGCGAGCAGGACGATTTCGTGGGCCACACCGGTGGCGACAAATTCACCCTCGTGGTGCGTGCCTCCAACGCCGGCAGGATCATAGAGACCGCCCAACGCCTATTCACCGAAGGCACCGTCGACTTCTACACTCCCGCCGACCGCCAGCAAGGCTACCTGACCATCATCAATCGCCAGGGCCACCCCACGCAGGCCCAACTCTGCAC
>JBAURA010000697.1:0-4368 GCA_049580985.1 Chloroflexia bacterium | reverse complement strand
TGCTAAACCGGCGCTTCTCACGAGGAGATGGAGAGGTGGACGGGGTTCTCGTAGGGGATTTACCTGTCTAGCTTTTGACTGGCTCGTCCAAGTCGGCTGCCTTTCGAGGGGGATTTAGATGGCTGCTTAGGTTGCTTGTTAAGCTCTGGTCGGGCCTGTCTTTGGATACGTAGTCGTAATTGCTTGGGATCCGGAGAGTTTGCTGCCACCTGTGGGGTCGCAGGCAGTTGCGTGGTTGTGTCGAATGCAAGTTGCTTTGGTTGAAGGACAATCCTGCCCGGTATTTTGAAGGTCCCGTATTCCACAGGCATCTTTATGGCAGCCCCCTTGAGAAGGTCATCCACAGTATAGATCTGTATTCGTGGGTAGTCTTGGCCCCATCCCGTGGAATGGTAGAAGCCTGCACTGAGCGCTTCTAAGGCCATCTCAGAAGTTGGATTCTCTAGGGTAATGAAGACACCTATAGCCGCACGCTCGCGCTCAAGTGTCCCACGGAGATCACGTATGTCTCCGCTTCGTACAGAGCCGGACTTCACCTGTACAAGAACTTGTTGCGGATTACCTGAATGATCACCGATGAAGTTTATGATCCCGTCAATTCCTCGGTCACTACCTTTCTTACCTACCTTGCTGCCTTCCTGCGCCCCAAACGGCTTAGCATGCACCAGGGAGAGTGCCCACCACTGGAATTGGAAGCGATCCACGCGAGACAACTGTTGTGCCTCATCCATATTGGTAGGATCACCTGTAACCTGGAACTTCGCATCGGGGAAGGTGTTTTCAAGCCTATATTTTAGCACGGCAATCGCTAAATATGTAATATCAATCCCAAGCCAACGTCGATTCAGTTTTTGAGCTGCGGCAATGGTCGTACCGCAGCCGGCGAAGGGATCGAGTACTACGTCACCGGGGTTGCTGCTGGTTTGAATTATCCTCTCCATTAGAGAGAGCGGCTTCTGGGTTGGGTAACCGAGTCGTTCGGCGGCTTGGGCCCCTATTGGCTGTATATCGTCCCATACATCTTGCAATGGCACGCCTGGCATCTCATCAAGGTATCGCTTGTACTGAGGCACCCCTCCGGCCTTTGTTTGGATAATACGCCCCTGCTCATATAGCTCTTGCATACGCGCTTTGCTATAACGCCAATACCGAGTAACACCCAGGAATTCATATTGCGGATTGCCTTTGGATGCCCCGCCCGGCCCTGTAATATCTCCCAGCCTGTAGCGTCTTCCGTTCTCATCAACGTGCCGATAGAAACCGGAAACGTAGTCCTCACTGTAGGGTTGGTAAAGCTCATTTCGGGTTGCGTGCTGGCTCTTCGTGTAGAACAATAGCACGTCATGTATGCGCCCCATGTGTACCACACGGCCTTGCTTAGTGTCGCTATGGGCACTCGTCCGCTTCCAAATAATCTCGTTGCGATAATTGACCGGATCGAAAACGGCGTCGAGAATGATCTTCAAATAATGACTGGCTGTTGGATCACAGTGGAGGTATAGGCTCCCTGTTGGCTTTAGCACCCTATGTAGTTCGACTAAGCGCGCTGCCATCATTACCAGATAGGCCATCATTGGACTGCGTTGCAGGATGTTCCGCAAGGCGCCCATCAACGCGGCTACGTGATTCGTGCCATGAGTGATGAGACTGTGGTAGGCATATTCGGTTGCCTCAGTCCAGTGCCAGGAATCCTCAAACGCGCTATCTTGTGCCGTGGACTCCTTGCCCCATTCATCTTTGAACAATACGTTGTACTTACGATTACTGTTGAATGGTGGATCTAGGTAGACAAGGTCAACCGATTCGGAAGGGACGTTGTCTCGTAATACGTCTAGGTTGTCGCCAAAGAATAGCGTATTCTGAGCGAACGGTGCAGCCATAGGTCGCTCCACGGGTAACTTGTAATGAAACAAAGCCCCGCGACCCGATGTAGACACGGCGCGAAGGTAATCACTATTCTACTATGAGTTTTGCGTATTAAGCAATAGTTTGGGAAGGGTAATCCTGGAATTCGTTCGAGTGCTACTGTGCAGGAGGTACATCCTAGATGGGCCAACTCCCTATGAATGCTTACGCCAGGCGCGGGATAAATGGGTGAGCCATCTGACAAAGTTGTCAGGATGGCGTCTTAGTGACATCCACTTGACATCCATCCGGAGTCGGTTGTGGTGTAGGCTGGCGCTCTCATGCAGGCTAGAAGTGATGATCTGGCGCTCTGGTGTGGTGGGGTATGGTAAAATCTAGCGGCGTCTGTTCATAGAATCGCAACATTTGTTCTTGACCGTTAGCATAACCCTATTTATAATCAAAGCTGTGGCCCAGGCTCGGTCAGGCCACCTACCATCCTGGCCCCTACTCTGAAACGCCTGAGCAGCGTTGCGGCGCAATCTCCTGCAATCTCCGGTCACGCTTCGAGCGTATACTTGCTGTACCGGCTGCTACGCACTACTCGTGTGCTCGATGGAAAGCAGCGCCCCGCACCCCCAACCCCAAGGAGGGAAATTCGTGAAAAAGAGAATTCTAGTTCTATCCGTACTCACTACCATGAGCATGCTTCTGTCGGCCTGCGGTGGCAACCCCGCGACGCCTGTGCCGCCCACGGCCACGGGGGCAATGATGGTTGAGGCAACAGCCACTGCCCCGGTAATGGTAGAAGCTACGGCCACCGGCGCGATGATGGTCGATGCTACGGCCACTACGGGTGGCTCTATGTCCGACCGCAAAGTAGTCGTAAGCTCCAAGGACTTCACCGAAGAGTTCCTGCTCGGCGAGATGTACGCGCTGGCCCTCGAAAACGCCGGCGTGCCTGTCGAGCGCAAGCTAAACCTGGGCGGCTCCGATATAGCGCACGCCGCGATGGAGAAAGGCGGCGCGGATGGCGGCATCGACCTCTACCCTGAGTACACCAACACCGGCCTCACCGTCATCCTCGGAGCAGAGGGTATCGCCGATGCCGCCCAGGCATACGAGGCGGTAAAGGCCGGCTACAAAGAGAAGTTCAATATGACCTGGCTCGACCGCTCTCCCCTTAACGATACCCAGGCGTTCGTGACTACCCAGGCCAACTCTGACAGGTTGGGCATCAAGAGCCTGGCAGATCTGTGTGCCAAGGCGGGCGAGGTCCGCATCTCTTCCACTCCCGAATTCAGGGACCGGCCCGACGCCTACCCGCGCTTGAAGGAAATATACGGGGCATGCGAGTTCAAAGAGATCAAGCCCATGGCCCCCAATCTCTTCTACACCACCCTCCTCAACGGCGACGTGGACGTGACGCAGGCGTTCAGCACCGACGGCCCCATAGCAGGCAACGGTCTCGTGCTCCTCGCCGACCCCAAGAACTACGGCCTCCCCTACAACATAGCCCCCGTGGTGCGCGACGACGTGCTTGCCCTCTACCCGCAAATCGCCGGCACGCTCAATGCGTTCGCTCCCAGGCTCACCAACGAAGTCATGTCGGCCCTCAACTGGGAAGTGGACGGCAAAGCCCGCGAATATGAGGACGTAGCCAAAGAGTGGATGCAGAAGGAAGGCCTGATCAAGTAATGCGGAATGCGGAGTGCGGAATGCGGAGTGCGGAATAAAGCTCGAAAGTAGCTGATCTATGGCGAAAACCGACACTGATAGTACTTCTCACATTGATATTCCGCACTCCGCATTCCGCACTCCGCATTCGTCCGCTCCCGCCATCGTCTTCGACCACGTAAGCAAGCGCTTCCCCGGCTCTACCCACCCAGCGATAGACGACGTCTACCTGGAGGTAGAGGCGGGGCACTTCGTAGTGCTATTCGGCCCATCCGGGTGTGGCAAAACCACCCTCATGAAACTGGTCAACCGCCTGTACGAGCACGACTCGGGGCGCGTGCTGGTCGAAGGACGCGAGGCAAACAGCTTCAAGGTGACCGATCTGCGCCGCCGTATCGGCTACGTTATCCAGAGCACCGGCCTCTTCCCGCACATGACGGTCGCCGAGAACATCGCCACCGTCCCCCGCCTGCTCGGCTGGAACCAGGCCCGCATTGACCGCCGTATAGATGAGCTGCTCGAGCTGATCAGTCTCTCGCCCACCGAATACCGGGGCCGCTACCCAACCCAGCTTTCGGGAGGCCAGCAGCAGCGCGTAGGCCTGGCGCGCGCCATGGCCGCCGACCCCTCGATCATGCTCATGGACGAGCCTTTCGCGGCTATCGACAACATCACTCGCCGGCGGCTACAGGACGAGCTACTGCGTATCCAGGGCCTGGTCCGCAAAACGATCCTCTTCGTCACGCACGACATCGAGGAGGCGATCCGGCTGGCCGACAAGATCGCCGTCATGCGCCAGGGCAAACTCGTACAGTACGATACTCCCTTGCACATACTCTCCAACCC
>JBAURA010000696.1:0-9802 GCA_049580985.1 Chloroflexia bacterium | reverse complement strand
CGATCCCACCCTGCACCGGGTTGAACTGCTGCTGGTTATCGTCCCACTCGATTTCGACCAATCTGGCTTTGGCAACCATAAGTTCTCCTTACGGGGCTTCGATGGCTAAGGAATTGACTGAGATCTGCATCTCTTCAATTGCGATCCCGCTTTCCTTAGCGTTTAGCGCCGGTGCCTTTATCTTGATCGGCAGGCAGCCCGAAAGCTTGTAGCGCACTCGGTTCTGCCCGGCGGCATCCAGTACGAGGATCACGCCGCTGGCGCGTGTGCCTCTGGCCGTGTTGCCCGTGGCGGCGGCAAACCATTTCCACAAATCGAGATTCGATGTCATGCCGCGCTTGAGGGTCACGTTGCCGTAGGACACCGGACCTACCAGATGGACCTGCTGGGTGTTGTTGCCGCCCTCACGCACCGTCTTAGGCTCCATGCTCATCTCCAGCCCATCAACCTCAGCGAACTCCATCTTGCAGAGTGGGTTTTCCAACCCCAGCCCGGCTGCATTGCTGATCGTAAGTAGCACGTGAAAATTGAAGGTAGTAAAGGGGTATTCTTGGTTAGCCATCGGTTACGCCTCTACTGCTAACAGAGTGCCTTCGCCAGTTCGGGAGAGTTGCACGGTGATAAACTCCATCGGCTGAGAGGGTGCCACCTGGATCACGGCTACAAACCGGCCCTGATCTACGCTCTCCTGCGGGTTGACACTCTTGTCGGTGATCACCCGAAACGACTCGGCCTCGGTGCGGCCCGCGAAGGCGCCGTTTTCAAAGAGAAAGTGAAGCAGCTCCTCTATCACCCCGCGCACGCCCTCGCGGAACACCTCGTGATTGGTTTCAAAAACGAAGTCGATACCGAGTTGCATAGCGGCCTTACGCAACAGGATCATCAGCCGGCGCACAGAAAGTTGCATCAGACTGCGCTCGCCGCTCAGCGTGTGGGCGCTCATCGGGCGGAAATCCTCGGCCTCCAGGCGCACGAGGTTGAAACGCCTGGCGAATAGCTCGGCCCAATCGTCATCCGTCAAGGTTGTCTGCAAACCGATGACCTCTACGAGAGGCTGGTTAGCAGGGGCCACCCAGACCTGCCGTTCCCGCTCCCGGGCCGCGATTAGTCCGCACACCGCCCCGTCAGGCGGCATACGTCGCATTCGGTCGGCCGACTGCCGGTCGAAGCTCAACAGCCAGGGGTGGTATACAGTTACGAAGCTCAAGTCGGCAATGTCCAGCGGTTCTTCGAAGGCGGAAATCGTATCTAATACGGGTAAGCGCAGCCTGCGTCGCAGCGCCTGCTGCCACTCCAGGCAGCGCACCGTGTCGTAATCTGCCGGCAGGCTGAGCACGCTCACGACATCGCCACGCGCCTGACAGAAGATCGCCAGTGCCTCGTGTATCGTCAGGAATGGCTCATCATCAACCACATCAGAGCTGCCCGGTGGCGACCGAACCTCCAAATGGTTCGTGACCACCGGCAGGTGAGGGGTGGTGGAGGCCTGGGTATAGGTAAAGCCTCCCGCGAGCAGCGCGCTGCCGTTTTCATTTTCCACAGTCACATCCACCGGCCCGAGTCGCACCCCCGGTGGGGCATTTACTATGAGTTCCGTGCTGCTTACCACCGCCACTATTTCGGCGCGGCCCCGGCCAAAGAACAGGCGCACATTAGCGCCGCTCGCGAAGAACTCGCCTCTCACGCTGACCAGCGTTTCTTTATCCAGTGGCCCGAAATGCGGCTTCACTTCCAGGATCGCCGGCGGCCGGTTGCAATTGGCAAATCCCGTCTTTGGCGGACAATCCGGTTCCGCCGCCGGTGGGGGCGGCTTGGCGGGCACCACTTGGGGCACTGACACGCCTTTCTCCCAGCGGTAGTGCGGAGCGTCTGGCGTACTGACCAGTCCGATCTCATCGATGAACAGCAGGCTGTGCAAGCCGCGCAGGCGGCGGCCTTGCAGATAATGCAGATCGAAAGCGGTTTGCATTAGGGTCCGGTGCGATTCGCCCGGCCCGAGCGCGCCTGGTGTGCCAGGAGGTGCCAGGCGCGCATCGCAAAAATGCCCGGCCTCGAAGGTTTGCAGGTCATCATCGCCCGCCCGTCCGGCCTCGGGCGGTAGGAACTGCCCTGGATCGCCTTCCGTAAGGATCTCCGGCAGGCCAAGCGGAAGGTAGGTGAGCAGCGACAATTCTTCGAGAGCCTGATCATAGCCGAAGGAAGTCTGCGCCTCTTCCCTTGTTACCCCTAGATCGCTGCCTGTCGGAGCCAGCACCCCAGCCAGAGCGGCCTTAGGGCTGAAGTTAAGCGCTTTTTGCTGTTGGGCGCTACGTTCGCCGGCAAGCGGCAAGATATCGTAGGGGTCGGCAACCAACCGGCGGAACCACTCCGCCGCCTCGCCGTGCGGATTCGTCTGCCTGTCGGTCGGCGCTCCGCTGTAGGGCGACGCTCGTCGCGCCTGGGTCTGTCGCCCGTTCGCGAGGCTAGAATCCAACAACACTGCCTCACCCCAAAACCGCGATTGCGCCCCTTGTGGTGGCCCTTGTCCGTAATTGAAGCTCAGATCACCGATCACCGGGAGTTGCTCATCGCTCAGTCGCACCAGCAGTTCCAGTCGCAACAGCTCGACCGTCTGGATGCTAACGATTCTTTGTGGGTTGGACAGGGGGTCTAACGGTAGGTTTTCTTCACTGAGCTGTAGCAGCTCGCTGAAAGCCACCTCAAACGCTGGGCCTGGCGGAGAGGCAACTGATTCCTCGCTGACACGGATTTCCTCAATACGCGCCAGGTAACCGAGGTCGCCCGCTGGGCGGTTTGATAGATGCACGCGCAGTATATCTCCGGCGCTAAGGCTCGACCAATCGTCTCGGTGCAGTGCCAGGACGGTTTGCTCTTGGTTCATCTGTAACCCACCGGAAGAAACCAGTGCGACCGGCCCGTCGATCGTGATCAGGTCCAACTGCTCCACCTGCTCCGGCGGGCTGGTCTCCAGCCGCTCAACCAGGCGGTAGAAGCGCTTGAGGTGCAGGGTGGTTGGTGGTTCCTTCGCCGGGTTGAATAAGGCATCTGGCGCCGACGGGCGTTCGACAGCATCCACCGGAGCCAGCCAGCAACTGCCATCGCTTAGGCGCAGGCGCAGCACATCGCCCACCCGCACGGCCGAACCCCCCGCCAGGTGAAGTACGCCTCCATCCATTTGAAGGGCCACCTTATCGCCGGCGATTTGTGTCCACGCGAAGGCAGTAGCCGGCAGTGGATTGACCGCCAACCGCGTTGCCAGGCGCAACCGCGCACCCCAGGCCCCGGGCGAAGAAGCGGAAACGGCTGCCAGGCGCGGGCCGCTTGCGCCCTCCAATGCCACTACGCCCGGCATGCGAAACCGGGCTGCCTCAGCCCGCTTGCCCGCCACGCGCACCACGTAACAGCGCCGCCCTCTATTGGCAAAAAAGGCCTGCACCGCCCGCGACAGGTTGGCGTATACTACCTGCCCACCGGCTTCCTGCGCCAGCGGTATGTCGCCTCCAAACACCTTTTCGTAAGTGTTTATGTCTTCCAACATCACCGGCACGTCTAACGGCCCGCGCTCGGCAAAGCCGACGAAAGCCGCCACGTCAAGTGGGGGCAACAGCAAGCGAGGTGCAGGCTGGCGCGGCAAGAAAGCCACGCCTGGAAAACGGAATGTCGAGGATCGCATCATCGTTGCTTATCGTTTCGCCGTAGCAGCATCGTTAGCACCCGCGCCGGTTGGCGGTGGCTACTGTGGCTACTCCACATCCAACCGCTCGCACGCCAGTACTAGCTCCTCAATAGCCACATCCGTCCCGCCCTTAGCGTTCAGGGTTGGGCCGGTATACTTCATCGGCACTGCGTTGAACAGCTTCCAGGTCATCACAGCCGCGCCATGCGCTTCGTCCATCAGCTCAATCGTCACGTTGCGCCGCACCACTTGCGAACCCTCGCGGGTCTCTTTAATCCAGGCGAAGATATTCAGCGAGCCGATCACTCCGCGCTTCAGGGTGACGTCAGAGCTTTTGTTCAAGCCTGCAATTTTACGTACCTGGTTTTGCGGCTCATTGCCATTGCGATATTCGGCCAGGGTGATCTCATTGCCCAGGCCGCTCACCTCCTGGAAGCCGGCAGTAAACGAGTTGGCGTCGCCAAAACGGTCTACGGTGACGCGGAAGTTAAAGGCACTGTATGGAGTGTTACGCTCGACAGCCATAAATCCTCCTCGCAGGTTTGGGATTGACCAACCCTGCCTTCAGTTAACTACGTGCATCAGCCGTCCACTGGCCGATCCGGAAGATCACGTATTCCGCCGGTTTGACCACGGCTACACCGATAAGACATACGAGGCGCCCGTTGTCCAGGTCGTTTTGGGTCATGGTCGAGCGGTCACAGCGAACAAAGAAGGCCTGTTCGGGCTTAGTGCCCAGCAGTGCCCCGTTGCTCCATTCATTGAAAAGAAAGTCCTCCACCGTGCGGCGGACATTGGCCCAGAGCGCATCGTTGTTGTTTTCAAAGACTGCCCACTGCGTGCCGCGATCGATTGAGTGCTCCAGATAGGCGAAGTATCGGCGTACACTAAAGTACTTCCACTCCGGGTCGGAGCTGATCGTGCGCGCGCCCCACAGCCGGAAACCGCGCCCTTCGAAGAAACGAAAACAGTTGATCCCTTCGGGGTTGAGCACGTCTTGTTGGGCCTTGTTGAGCAGCTTCTCGAAGTTAATCGCACCCAGCACGACCTCGTTCGCGGGGGCTTTGAACACGCCGTGTTGCACATCGGTGCGAGCGCAAATGCCGGCCACGTAGCCACTTGGGGGCAATTGCAACTCGCGCCGCCCATCTGGGTCGAGTGGGTCGATTGCAGTCACCCACGGATAGTACAGCGCGGCGTACTTCGAATCGAACTGGCCTCGGAAGTTGCGGATTTCGGACAGGACAAAGTCGTTGGGCGAGTCCAGTATAGCCACCCGGTAGCGCATGTTCTCACAGTGCGTCAGCAAGGCCTGGACGATCGAGCTCCAATATCTATTGTTATCATTGGCATCCGCTGCATAGCGGAACGAATACCCAGGGGCGGACACCATAGAGATATCATCTACGCTTTCGAAGGCGTTCAGTCCGCTGGCCTCAATGAACAGGCCGGAAACCACGTCACGTGTCGCCTCCTGCCCTCTGTACGACCCTTGGTTGGGTAATCCGCCATCATTGCCGCCTTGTAACGTGTAGCTTATCTCCAAGGCAGCGGGCCGAGGGCGCTCCACCGAGCCTAATGGAGATCCAAACGCCGCCAGCTCAGCATCGCTCATAACGCTCAGTTGCAGTGCGTCCTGCACAGCGTTGCCTAACAGGGCGGCGGCGAACTCGGCCCCGGAGTCGATGCTCGATTCGATGGCGAAGGGGATGGTGAGGTAGCGGTTGCGCGTGTTGGGATCCTCGGCGAACAGCGTCTGCACTGCGTTACGGTTCTGCGGGTGCGGTGAGAGGCCCTCCCACACCATCTCGTCTTCGAAGCGCCCCGGCTTGAGCACCCGCACTGTAAGGCTGACCAGGTGGACTGAGTGGGTGTCGGGAATCAGGTCGCTGAGGTTGTGTGTAGTTGTCCCCGTAGTGAAAGTCATGCCGCTGCCTTCGCCCACGACATCGAAGAAGTCTTCGATGTTCGTGCCACTCGCACCGCTCGGCGTGTGGATATAGACCACATCGTTCTCGCGCACTCCGCGCACTACTTGGTTAGGCGCGGTACCGCTCAGCACATTGGCCGACGTCCTCACCACAAAAGTGATGCGCATGTCGCCGGCCCGACCGGGGAAGCGAGCGCGCAGGCCGATCCCCACCGGCGAGCCTATCGTCTCAAACGCCCGCCCGCTGAACTCGTCATCCTCGTCCAGCGGCAGATACACGCGCGAGACATACAGCCGTTTGCCGCCGTTGTCGAAAAAGGCCCGCACAGCGTGCGCCATATAGTTCTCGGTCTCGTCCAGGCCATCGAACTGTAGCCGGTCGATGCCTCCGTAAATGCGCTGGAAATCGGCAAAGCTGGTGAGCAATTCCGGCTCACCTTCGGGAGGGCCATAGCGCGTGGCCCCCACAAAGCCGGCGGTGCTGGTGCTTACGCCTTCGATAGATTTCGGGCGAAAGCTGACTTCTTCAACATAAACTCCGGGTGCCAGGTATTCAGGCATGGTATCTTTTCCTTTCCATCATCATGATGGCTCGATCCATAATTCCGACTTGCCGGCCGTCTGCAACACCAGCGGTTGCCCGAAGACCAGTTTGCTCGTCAACTGAGCTTGCGGCGGCCCAGATTGGATCTCCCAAATATCGGCCAGGGGTTGGGTGAGGATGGCGCCGAGGTCGGGCAGGCTAGCGCTGTCATCCGGCCTCTCTTGGGAGGCCAGACGGTAGCGCACTAATACGGTCACATCCCAGGACTGTAAGCGCGTTTCGGGTGGGCCAGGCGGCGAGGCCGGTCCTACTATCGTTGCGAACGGCGGGTAGGGGAAATACACGGCGACGCTGCCATTTTCGTCGGCAATCCCCATCACGGACGGTCTTCCCAATATCTGTAGCTCCAGGACGGCGAAGCGTGCCGGACGGAACTGGCTCGGCCCCAAACGCTCAACGACTTGGACGCGCACCACCGCTAGGTTGGAGAGCGCTTGTCGGGTGGGGGCTGAAAAGAGGAAGAAGCCCGGGAGCGGCTCGCCGGGAGGACTGCCTACCGGTTGCGTCGGGTAGACACCACGGTACGGCAAGTCGACCTGAAAGGTCACGGGAAGGAAACGCTGTAACCTGTCGCGCACGTCGATCACGAAGCGCGTCAAGGACGGCGGACTACCTTCAATCGGGTGAACGCCTGCTGCCAAGTCCGGGTCGGATACCTCCAGACTGCGTAGGCCAGGCAGATCGCGAAAGGCGTACACACCGGAAGGAGTTTGGAAAGCGCGCCGGGACAACTGGGGTTGCCCTGGCGGCCGGGCAGTTACCTCCAGACCGTCGGCAATGGCGACATCACCGGCTGGGTCCCAGAATCGGATACCCAATGGTGTGTACCGGCTGATCTTTTCCAGCGGCTCCAGTGTGGCGAAAATAGGCGGGATGGCCATAACCATAACACCTCTATCGTTGGATCAGTTTCTGGTAATCCCACAAGCGCTCTTGAACCACAGCGCCTTGAGACAGGGTTTGCGTCGACTCGATACGAACGTTGCGAGCCACATACGGCACGGATATTTGATATACGTTGTTGACGATCACCTCCCAGATGCGAAAGAGTTCCTCGGTCGTCAGCTCTGTCAGGCACAACTCAACTGTCTCGTCGGCCTGGAACGTATCCACAAAGCGATGATTGAGCAGACCTGGCGGAAGGCTCGGGATGTCCTCTAGAATACGCATCATCCAACCCGCAATCGCGTGCTGCAATGAAGCGTCCTTAGCCCAGGCAGTGAGCAGGAAGTGCAAGTCGATAGGCAGCATAGGACGCTGACGGTGTCCATCGGGGCCTAACCGGCCAGCAGGTGTGCGGTGTATGCCATTGGGGTAGATGCGGTAAAGGAATATTGAAACGCCAGCATCCATTGGAGTGAGGAAATCCCGCGCCAGATAGACTTTGAACTGGAGCGGGTTCCCGTCGAAGTCATCCGGCGAATACTGGCTCTCCAGAAGGTGAATGATAGCGTCTGAGACTGCTGCTATCGCATAGTAGGTCGCCAAGCTTTCGCCTCCCGCCCCTCAACATATCACCGCTTTAGCCACCGTCGTACTCGCCAAAACAGGCCGAGGTCTACCCCCATTTCCTCTAGATAAGGCGCGACGAAGTCGGCAATGTCGTCCGAGTTTTCCAGATAGCGCCTCCTGCCGCTGGGCACATGAGTGATGTGCCCGCGCCACGTCGCCTTTCCTGACTCTTTAACAGTCTCCTCCACCCATATCTTAATAATGAAAGAATGTATGTATGGCTCCATTGGGAGAAGTTGGTCAGAGGGTTCGGAATAACAGCACAATAGCATAGGGCAATCTGTTAGAGCGTCTTTTCAGCGTCTGCGTGAGTGTCTATCAAGTTACGGGTCATTTGATTCGGAAATTGGGTAATTTTACCTATTCCGTTATGCGCCAAAATGCGATATATTATCTGCTATAAAACCTACTGTATACAGTTATGCTCAAACTGCTCTGTTATCAGGGGTCTATATATTGTCGTTACGCCCTTCTCCAATGTTGCTTTAGGCTTGGCTAGCCGTACCCGGCACCTCAAATCCCAACCGCGCTGGCTGGCACTCACCTGGCTTTGCGCGACGTTGGGTATCAGTCGCTCCTCTTAGAACAATAGGCGTATTGCTACTGCAATCACCGCGTGTACATTTAGCCAGAGCTTCCAAGTTATGGCTATGGTCGGGTCACTAAGACCGTTGGTAAGGGAGCGTTACTCAGCGTACTGACAATATTCTGTTAGGGAAGGCCGAGGCGGGTTCCAGACCCGCCCCTACGGAAAGATTTCGTTAGTAGTTCTAAGTGATTTGGAGCACAGAGTGCATTGCGAGTTCCGGTGAGCACTTGCTGGCACCCAGTTGCTAGCTAAATCTCGTCCTAGCCTCCGTTCTAAAGAACGTATTGTGCAGTTATGCATGACTTATATAGTTACATGGGGTAGCTACCATGCGTGGATTCAGTGTTAGCCTTTTTGGTCGATTCACCGTCAAGCGAGACGACCAGCCACTATCCGGGATCGATGCGTGTAAGTTGCAGGACCTGTTGAGCTATCTACTGCTCTACCGGAATAGAGCCCACTCTCGAGATGTGCTGGCGGGCCTTCTATGGGGTGAAAGCCCCGGAGCACAAGCCAAAAAGTATCTACGGCAAGCTTTGTGGCAGCTTCAATCTATACTCGATTGCTCCACCGGCCAGTCGAACTACCATCTGCTCCAGGTAGAGCCAGACTGGGTGCGCATCGACTCCGAGCCTGATCTCTGGCTCGATGTGGAGATACTGGAGCACGCGTACTCTCTCGTTCAGCGCATACCTGGCGAACAGATGGATACGGCCAAAGTAGAAATCGTGCAAAGAGCAGTTACAGTCTACACGGGTGATCTGCTTGAGAATTGCTATCACGATTGGTGCTTATACGAGCGCGAGCGTCTTCAGAACATATACTTGGTCATGCTCGACAAACTGATGGATCATTGCGAAGCTCATGGCCAGCATGCATCAGGGGTGGCATACGGTGAGCATAGCCTGCACTACAACAGAGCCCGTGAGCGCACGCACCAGAGGCTGATGCGTATGCGCTATTTCGCGGGCGACCGAACTGCCGCGCTGCGCCAGTACGAGCGATGCAGGCTGGCACTTGACGAAGAACTGGGTGTCGAGCCTAGCAAGCGTACTACTACTCTCTATGAGCAAATCCAGAGAGATGCGGTTGACGAAGTTGCCCCTGCCGCGTCAGAATCCTACGCCAGTGAAGCGAATACAACGGCCCCGGTTTCCCTATCTGAAGTACTCAGCCATCTTCGCGGATTCCAGGTTGTACTAACAAATATCCAGCAGCAGGTACAACAAGACATACGTGCGGTCGAGTTGTTCTTGCACCGACGCCGCTAACCGTCTACATTGTGCCCACATAAACGGTATCACATGCGCCCAGATTGCGCTGACTATCACTGGTGACGATCTTCTTGAACTCGACTGCTAAGGGTTTTGGCAACCAGTTTGACGACCAAACTGACGACCAGGTCAACAAATCACAACGAAACTCAAGGGGAAATCTAGCCTCCTTACGCCTTTTCCCACCCTCTAACTCTGTTCTCCCCCTGTGTAGTGC
>JBAURA010000695.1:0-1977 GCA_049580985.1 Chloroflexia bacterium | reverse complement strand
GGGTTGGAGCTGCCGGTGACGCCGCGCGCCTTCTGGCCGGTGGCGCAGACCACGCCGAGACCCGCCACGCCACCGCCGCCGGTGCTGAATACGTGGCCGATGTCGTAGTTGTCGAAGCCGATGAATTCATCGAGGGTGAGCTGGTTCTGGGCGAGCATGGCGAAGCCGTTGTTGTTGGTGTAGGGGTCGGTGGTGGGGTTGGTGTAGACTACGTCGGCATTGTTGGGGACGAGGACCATGCGGACGGAGAATTCGCGCTCGTAGACGCCGACGACGCGGTTGACGGAGGTGTTGATGGCTGCCATAGCGCCGGCCACGGTGCCGCCGTGGTAGATGGTGTATTCGCCGGTGGCGGCGAGGGCGAGGCGGTAGGTCCTGAGCTGAGGGCCGGAAGGAGGCGGTTGGATTTTGGATTTTGGATTTTGGATTTCGGATTGGACGATGCCCTCTTCGATCATTAGGTCGCCGGGGTTGGGGATAAAGTCTTGCTTGTAGTAGGAGATGTAGTGGGTGGTGTCGCCGCGCTGGTAGGGGTCGATGAAGACGGTGCCGGAGGGGGCGAGGACGAGGGCGTGGAAGCCGAACTGGGTGCGGTCGAAGCGGACGGTGGCGGTGCGGTCGTCTAGGCCCTGGCCGAGATAGGTCTTGATGCTGGGGAATTGGGCGGCGAGGGGGGCCGCCATGATGGGGGCCTCGACGAAGCTGAAGCGCCCAAATGTGCCGTCGGGAAGTGGGAGGGTGATGACGGCGGGGGAGTTGCGGGGGCCTGTGGCAGCGGTCTCCAGGGGGGCGCTGCGGAGGAGGGTGGCGAGGGCGGCTTCGTCGGCGGCTACGACGCGGTAGCGGGCGGGGACGATGTCACGGTTGCCTGTGTGGGGGATGGCGGATTGAGCTACGTCATGCCAGAGAGTGCCGTTGGGGAAGGGGGCCGAAGCGAGGGAGATACCGGAGCCGCCGGAGATAGCCCCCGCGAGCAATAGGAGCACAAGGGCTGCTATAGCCAACCGGGCGCGGGATATGGGGTTTGTGCGCATGGTACTTACCTTTCTGTAATAAGGGACGCTGAATACGAGATGGTTAGGGTATTCGTGATAGTCTTGCAATTATACTGTAATTCTACTTAAAATGATATAGTCACGTCGATGAATTCCAGGAGCGAAAGCAGAGTACCGAAATGGGTGTTTATCATCCCGGTGGCGGGGTTGGTGGTATTGCTGGTGGCCTGGGGGCAGAGGCCGGATGGGAGGCTGCACCTGTGGGTGCTGGACGTGGGGCAGGGCAACGCGGTGATGTTGCGGACGCCGCAGGGGCATACGGCGGTGATCGACGGGGGGCCGGGGGGACCGTCACTCAACGAGGGGATCGGGAGGCGGATGCCGTTCTGGCAGAACGACGTAGATATGGTGGCGCTGACCGCGCCGAAGGCGGAGAATGTGATGGGGTTGGTGGATTTGCTTGGGAGGCGCGGGGTGAGCCAGGTGGTGGAGGCTAGGGGCCGGGGAGCGGGGGTCGGGGATCAGGGAGGAGAGATTAGTGAGACGAACGTGGTGGGAGCTTGGCGAGAAGCAGTGGGGCAGTCGGGAGCGGCTGTGCATTATGCGCGTCGGGGGGATGTGATAAGGTTCGACGGCGAGCCGGAAGTGGAGTTGCGGGTGCTCTACCCGTTGGGCGAAGAGGATGCGCCTATGGTTGTTAAGGTGGAGTACGACGGCGTAAGTGTGTTGCTGGCGGGGAGCATGGAGAAAGAGGATGAGGGGCGGTTGATTGGTGTGGCTGATGAGGGCGAGTTGGGGAGCGACGTGCTGGTAGTGCCCGACCACGGGAGCGATACGGCGCTGTCACAGGGCTTGCTGAGGGCCGTGGGGCCGAAGGTGGCGGTTATATCGGTGGGCGAGGGGAACCGGGGTGGGGACCCATCGCCGGAGGTGTTAGCGCGGTTGGAGGGGGCGGGGGTGAGGGTGTATCGCACGGATGTAG
>JBAURA010000694.1:0-3856 GCA_049580985.1 Chloroflexia bacterium | reverse complement strand
GTTACTCATAGCATACAACAACCGCCGACGCGATCTCTAATCCCCGACCCCTCAATCCCTAATCCGCAATCCGCAATTCGCTTGACGTTCCCCCCGCCACTTCATATACTGACCTCAAGAGCGTCCGCGGCGCTCACATTCACCCGAAAGGAAAAGAAATGCGTTATCGCGCGCTCTTAGCTTGCATTTTCGCTCTCATCCTGCCATTGATTGCCGGTTGTAATTCCACCGGCATCCCGGACCCTGTCCCCGCTACCTCTACCCCCCCGGCCAGGCCGACGGCCACCGAGGTCGCCATAGTGGACCCTGAGCCTGAACCTACCTCCACCCGCGCGTCGCGCAATAGCACCCCTACGGTCAGGCCGCGTCCCACGGGGACTGCCCGCGCCGAGGCCACAGGCACCGCAGCCCCCGTAGATACGCCGGTCCCGTCCGGCACCGTCTCCGCCGAGCTACAGCAACTCGTGGAGCAGATCGAGCAGGACGCCGCCGAGTTTCGCGGCCTCGAACCGCTTGCCGACGTGCCGGAGGCGTTCCTGACGGAAGATCAGCTACGCACCAACCTCTCCAGGGAGATGGAGGCGGACTACCCCCGCGACGAAGCGGCCAGGGACGCGAAGGAGCTATGGCTCATGCGTCTCTCCGAGGACCCCAACCTCGACCTCTTCCAACTGTACATCGATCTCCAGACCGAACAGGTACTGGGGTATTACGACCAGATCAAGAACGAGCTTTTCGTGCGCAACGACGGCGAGGAGTTGTCTCCTTCCGCCCGCCAGACCCTGGCCCACGAGTTCGTGCACGCGCTACAGGACCAGCACTACGACCTTGAAAAGATGCTTCCCTCCGAGACCACCGACGATGATGGGGCGCTTGCGATCCGCGCCATGGTGGAAGGCGACGCGACAGTAGCAGGTATCCTTTACGCCCAGGCGTTTATGACGCCGGAGGAGTACCAGAGCATGATCGATGAAAGCGCGAACGCCGACACCACCGTGCTCGACAGCGCCCCGCGCTATATACGGGACAGCCTCTACTTCCCATACACCGAGGGTGTGGACTTCGTGATCACCCTCGGCATCCTCAGTGGCTTCGAGCCGGTTGACGAGGCTTTCCTCGACCCTCCTGCCTCCTCCGAGCAGATTATGCACCCGGAGAAGTACATGGACAGCCCGCGTGACATGCCCAAGCCTGCCACCCTGGTGCCGCTTACAGACACGCTGGGCGCGGGCTGGACCCACGGCGACAACGGCACGCTGGGCGAGTTCGACCTGAAGATCATCCTGGAGGAGAACGGGGCCGTGGACGGTGAAGGCGCGGCTGCCGGCTGGGGCGGCGGCGTGTACGAATATTACGCCAACGGCGACCAGTCCCTGATGATGCTCAACACGGTGTGGGACACCAGGCGCGACGCGGACGAGTTCGAGGACGCGCTGAACGAAACGTTTACCAGTTACGAGGAGGACGGCGACATCCTGAAGGACCCCGACGGCCAGCGCTTCTTCAGCGTCAGGCGCAACGGGACCCAGATAACGCTGGGGGCCTCCAATGATAGCGCGGCCCTTGAACGTGCCATGGGGGCGATTAAGTAGCGGGTCATGGAGGAATTGCGGAAGGGAAGAGAGGAATTCACCGCAGAGAACGCAGAGGTTTTTGTTGGATTTTGATTCTGGAGATCGGATTTAAGGTATGAGAGGGTAGGGTGCATGGGGCTGTGTGGTCCTGTGCACCCTGTTGCTTATTGTTTTCCTTGTATTTGGTTGTTGCCGTGCAGAGGGCGGACACGTGGGTCCGCCCCTACAACGGCGTGATGGGTTGGCTGATAGGGGTGGTGTCCCTATGGCGCAACTGGAGCGTGTTCCGCGTGGGCAACAGGAGCCTAGCCCCTATCCCATCGGATAGGTGGTTCGGGCGTGACACGTGGCACGTAGGTATTCCTGTGCTTGGCACGCAACGTGTCGTCTAGCCTCTATGTAAAGGTGCGTACCCAGTGCTGAGTACCGAGTACCGAGTAGTGGGTAGGGTATTAGGATTGTGAGGCTAGTCGCAGAGTGGCAGGTATTACTGCCTATACATAGGGACACCAGGGTCCGCATGTCCCTCCTTGTGCGTATAGGAGGGTGAGAGTACTTTCATTGTCATTATAGCACACATGTTCTGTTATTGCAAGTACCCAAATGGGTTAATTTTATTTGTGTTTAGGGGGTTTTTAGGGCTGAGAACGCCGCAGGTACGGGGGCACGTGGCTTAGAATAGGTTTATGCTGCCGTCGGTAAGCGTTCAGACTTACGGTGGTAAGGTCGTAGGGGCACCCCTAGTGGGTGCCCTGTTCCCCTGCCTTAATCTCGCCGCAAGAGGGCACCCACTAGGGGTGCCCCTACGATCCGGTTTTCTCTACCCCTAATCTGAACTGTTATTACTGTTGGGTGGCTTGACACGCCGCTTAGGTAGTGCTATATTTGGCATGGTACAACTGAATATGTAGGTCAGGCAGAGGTCGCCCTCAGCACGGAAGCTTGGGGTTAAAGGGGGAAGCCGGTTGAAGTCCGGCGCTGTCCCGCAACTGTAATCCGCATGGAAAGCCAGGATACCCGCCTCTGCTCTCTCATACAACCTTCGCGCGAAAGGGGGTAGGAGCTATGCCCACAGCATGGATGCACCTTTTGACTGCACCGCCATAGACCCGTCACCATGCAGCCAATCGCAACCAGTAGGCACTAAGCAGGTCAACCCTTGTCGCATAACGACAAGGGCTTTTTGTTTCTCCGGGAGGGAAATAGAGTGACGAAGAGATTGATAACATTGGCAGTCACCTGGCTGGCTGCCCTGGCGGCGCTGGCCCAGGCAGGCATACCGGCATACGCCCAAGCGGCCCAGTACGAGGGCGCGGCCAACAAGGCGCTCGCCTGGATCAAGACGCAGCAGCAGCCCGACGGCTCGTTCGCGGGCTTCGGTGCAGGCTCCACCCTGGACGCCGTGCTCGCCATCGTGGCGGCCAACCTCGACCCCAACACCTACGTGCAGGGCGGTAACAACCCCATCACCTTTCTCGAAAGCAAGGCGGGCGCGCTTGCCACAACCCCCGGTGGCGCGGGCAAGCTGCTGATAGTAGCCCACGCCATAGGTAGAAGCGGGGTGTCGTTCGGGGGCGTGGACCTGGGAAGCACAATCAACGCCAGCTATGGCATCTCCGCCACAGGCCAATACGGCCCCGACGGCATAGGCCATGCTTTCAGCATACTCGGCCTCTCCGCCGCCGGGCAGCCGGTGCCGCCGGCAGCAGTGGATCGCCTCCTGGGCCTGCAAGTGGCCGGTGGCGGGTGGGCCTTCAGCGGCGACACCAGCGCAGGCTCAGCCGACACCAACACCACCGCCGTAGCGCTACAGGCCCTGGTGGCCGTAGGCGCGGACAAGACCAACGGTGATGCAATCAAGCGCGCTGTCAGTTACATCACCGCCCAGCAGAACTCGGACGGCGGTTGGCCCTACCAGCAAGGGAGCGAATTTGGCAGCGACAGCGATGTCAACTCCACCTCTTACGTCGTGCAGGCCATGCTCGCCCTCAAGAACACCACGCTCGCCGAGGCGGGACAGCGCTTCATCGCCTCGCTCCAGAAGCCAGGCGGCGCGTTCCCTTACAGCCAAGCCGTCCCCGACGATAGCCCAGGCGCTACCTACCAGGCGATCCCCGCTCTGCTGGGCGCGACCCTCGTCAGCCCCAGGAGCGAAGCGGGCGCGACCGTACAGCCCGGTATGCCTGTAACCGGCGCGGGCCACGAGTGGGCCTATCTCGCCGCGCTGGTGGCCTTCGCAATGCTCTTATCGGGCACAGGAGTGGCCCTGCGCCGCACACGGT
>JBAURA010000693.1:0-6653 GCA_049580985.1 Chloroflexia bacterium | reverse complement strand
GGTGAGATCCAGGTAAAGGAACAGGGCACCCACAAGGGGTGCCCCTACGATCCGGTTTTCTCTACCCCTAATCTGAACTCTTACAAAACGTAATAGTCTTGACAGCTTCCAGCGTCTGACTTTATACTGGCGTAACAATCGCATACCAACAGGCCATGAACAGAACTAGTAGCTTCAGGAGCGAGGTACAGAGAGCCGGGTGAGGTGTGAGCTGGCACCTGCGCGGGAAGCGAATGGACCTGGGAGCCGCGCACCGAACGCCCACGTCATAAAGGCCGGTAGGCTGCGCCGGAACGCCCCACCGTTACGGGGGGCAGAGTATCCACAGTTGACACCCGTCAGCCAGGTACTCTACAAAGAGCGGCACAACGCCGAATGAGGGTGGCACCGCGGGCTTGCCCCGTCCCTAATGCACTAGGGACGCGGGCTTTTTGTATTAACTTACCGCACGTATCACGTATCACTTATCAATTCCTAATAGGAGGACACACCATGGACGCTTATCGAACAGGCGAGCTACCGGACGAGCGCACAAAGTACATACTGGACGAGGAGAACATGCCCAGGCAGTGGTACAACATCCAGGCCGACCTGCCCTCCCCGCTCCCGCCGGTGCTCCACCCAGGCACGGGGCAACCCATAGGCCCCGCCGACCTGGCCCCGCTCTTCCCGATGGAGATCATCAAGCAAGAGGTGTCGCAGGAGCGGTATATCGATATACCGGGCGAGGTGCTGGAGGTGTTCCGCCTCTACCGGCCCACGCCTATGTACAGGGCGCACAGGCTGGAGCGCGCCCTGGATACCCCCGCTCGCATCTTCTACAAGTACGAAGGGGTCAGCCCGGTGGGGAGCCACAAGGCGAACACGGCCATCCCGCAGGCGTTCTACAGCAAGGCCGAGGGGGTCAAACGCCTGAGCACCGAGACGGGCGCGGGCCAGTGGGGCAGCGCGCTCGCCATGGCTACCCACCTCTTCGGGCTGGAGTGCCAGGTGTACATGGTCAAGGTGTCGTACTTCCAGAAGCCGTACCGCCGCATCCTGATGGAGTTGTTCAACGCGAGGGTGATCCCAAGCCCCAGCAACGAGACCAACGCCGGGCGTGGAATTCTGCAACAGGACCCCGAATCGACCGGCAGCCTGGGCATAGCGATTTCGGAGGCGGTGGAGGACGCCGCCATGCGCGACGACACCAAGTACTCGCTCGGCAGCGTGCTCAACCACGTGCTGATGCACCAGACGGTGATCGGCCAGGAGGCGAAGGTCCAGATGGAGATGGCGGGGTATTATCCGGACGTAGTGATCGCCTGCGTGGGCGGGGGCAGCAACTTCGGCGGGATGACCCTCCCGTTCGCGGGCGACAAGCTGACCGGCAAGGCCCCCAACGTGCGCATCGTCGCCGTCGAGCCTGCGGCCTCCCCCTCGCTGACGAAGGGCAGGTACGCCTACGACTACGGGGATACGGCTATGATGGCTCCCATAGTGAAGATGTATACTCTGGGGCATAGCTTCATCCCCAAGCCTATACACGCGGGTGGACTGCGCTACCACGGGGCCTCGCCTATCGTCAGTCGCCTGCTTGAATTGGGCCAGATAGAGGCGGTGGCCTATCCGCAAAACCCGGTGTTCGAGGCCGCGGTGACGTTCGCCCGCAGCGAGGGTATCGTGCCGGCGCCGGAGTCGGCCCACGCCATACGCGCGGCCATGGACGAGGCGTTGCGCTGCAAGGAGTCTGGAGAGGCAAAGACGATCCTCTTCAACCTGAGCGGCCACGGCCACTTCGACCTGAGCGCCTACGAACGCTACCTCACCGGCGACCTAGAGGACTACGATCACCCCGCCGACGAGATAGAGGCCGCCCTGGCGGGTTTGCCAACCGTCGCTTCGTAGGAGGTTCTGTAGGGAGTTCCAAGTTCCTGGTTCAGAGCTAAAAGGTGATTTCAAAACGGAGAAGATTGCGTAGGGGCACCCCTAGTGGGTGCCCTCTCTGGATACTTGTATCTCGCCCAAAGAGGGCACCCACTAGGGGTGCCCCTACGGGGTTTGAAATCACCTCTAAGTCAACCGGGAACCAGGAACTAGAAACCGGTACCTACGGCGATACGGTAAACCCTACCGAATAGGCCGGGCTGGGCGAGCCGTTGGTGTAGATATCGACGCGGTAGTTGCCTTCGAGCCAGGGGGCGCTCTTGCGCAGGGTAAACGTCGAATAGTACGTGCCTGCTTGCGCGAAGTCGCGGGGCAGCTCGTACAGGAGGCCACCATCGGGGCCATACCATAGAGTCCTCATCGAGGTGACCCCGCCCGGGCCGAACTGCGCCTGTACCGCCAGCACGAAGGGGTCTGACGGACCATATGACGTTGTCCTGTCCACCGGTTCGCCACCCTGGATGCCCGCGGCCATAAATGCGTCGAGCACGCCGCCAGTGGGCTGCGTCTGCGCGGGTGGGGCGGTCGAGTTCGCTTGCGCGGTGGGAGCCGGGGGCGCGGCAGTGGATGTGGGCGGTGGAGGGCCGGGCGTGTCCGTAACCTGGGGAGGCGGCTGGCCGGTGGGGGGCACGCTCGTGGGAGGGGCAGCGGTCGGCAGAGCGTTCGCCGTGGGTAGCTCGGATATAGGGGTGTTTACGGCGGGCCGAATAGCAGCGAGGGTCGTTTGGGTAGCCTGCGTGCCCGTGACCGCGCTCGACTGAGGGAGGATGCGGGTAGCGACCACGAACACGAACAGCCCGCACGCCGCCACCAGTATCAGCCCGCCCGCCATGTACCCCAACCTGCCCAGGCGCGAGAGGGGGCGGGGACCGCCATACTGCACTTCGTACTCGGAAGACTCGTCGTAAGGGTAGTATTCGCCCTCTTCGTACTGCCCGGCATCAGCTGCACCCGCTATGCCCTGGGAGGCGGGTTGCAGGCCCTCGTCGGGGAAAGCCTGCTCGAACTCATCGTCCAGGTCGCGCCCCGGCAGCGCGCTCATTTTCGGGAGGTGGCCCGACCTGAGCGTGCCGGATGGGGTTGACGAATCGACCAGTTGGCCTCCGCACGCCGGGCAGCGCACGTAAGCGTCCGGTAGCTCTTCCAGGCGGGTGTAATATATGCAGTTGGGGTTAGGGCACTGCTTCATGGAGGGATTCTGCCTCTACGCTTCTAATCTAGCACTAACCGCGCGCCCGCGCTGCCCATTCCACAATTGGGACGGTGGACGGTGGTCGTGTAAAACGTAAGGCTCATGTATGGAAAGAGTGCAAGGCCAATATACCGCCGACCAGGTTCCTTTTTGTCATTCTGAACGCAGTGAAGAATCCGGTGGATAGAGATTCTGTGCGCTACCGGAGATAAGGCTTACCTCAGACATCCTCTTGCTCCACCGGATTCTTCACTGCGTTCAGAATGACAAGCCTTTAGTTGGTTCGCGCAACCCGGCATCTACTTTACCGTTGCACTATTTCATACATGAGCTTTACGTTTTACACGACCACCGTCCACCGTCCACCGTCCTTCGTCCAAACAGCCGAGCGGGACTTGCATCCATCGCTATCTCTGTGGCAAGATGGGAGTAAGGCGACGGCACCCACATACTGCAAGGAGTATTCATGTCCGGGCCAGGCGACACACACACGCTCCGGTTGGGATACCACCACCGCGTCAATTTCGCGCCCCTGCTCTACCCGCTAGAGGCCGGGTGGGTGGGGCCGGAGTCGCCCTGGCTTCTGCAAACGGTCGATCAGAGGCACAAAGCGCTTACCGAAGGCTTGCTGGCGGGCGACCTGGACGCGGCTTTCATCGCGCCGGCGGACGCGCAAAAGTGGGGCAGCAAGATTACGCCGCTGGGGGGTTGGGGGCTGGCCTGCGCGGGTGCATCGGAGACCGCGATCCTCCTTGCCCCCAGGCGCATCGACCTCATCGACGGCGAATCTGTAGATATCTCGCCCCAGGAGGAAGGCAGCGCCGCCGAACATCTGCTCCGAACGCTGATCGCGCCCTACTACGGTGTCATACTCAATGTAAGCACTCAGTCCGGTGAAGGGCACGACCGGGCGGTGGCGCGCCTGGTGTTCGGTGATGAAGCGGTGCGCGAAGGGGAGTTGGCTAAGGCACGGGATGAGGTGGCCGAGGATGTTGGCCTCGCCTGGTGGATACTCACCGGCTTGCCCATGGTGTGGGATGTGCTCTGCTACCGGCGCGACCTCGATGCGCGCAAGCCCGGCGCGACCTCCTCTCTGCAAGCAGCCATACGCCTGTCGCAACGGTCCGCCATCGAACAGGCAAGCTCGGTGCTGGACGCAGCCGCCTCCAGCCTCAACCTCAAGCCCAACCGCCTCAAAGAGATGTTCGCCCGCCAGACCTATACCCTCGGCCCCAACGAGCAGAAGGGCCTCGCTACGTTCCTCGATATGGCCGGGCGCGCGAAGGCGATCTGAGGGAGGGTTGTCAGTTGTTAGTTGTCAGTTGTCGGTAGGAGCGTATTTCCGTGGGAAGACAGATCCCTACCAACAAGAATCTGCTCTGCCCACTTAAAGCATTTCCATCGTCAGACCAGCTTCCATTACACTCCCTCCGACAACCGACAACTGACAACTGACAACTGACAACTAACTACCGCCGGTAAAAGCCATGGATATAGAAGAGTATACAATCAACGACAACGAAGATCAGCCGCGCTCGCGCCGGATAGAGATGCTGCTGGGGCTGGCGCTGGTGGCGGCTGTGCTTGGCTTCGTGCTCTTCAATTACATCAGGCAGGAGATGCAGGTCGGGCACTACCATGCCGGGATCGATGCGCTCAACAATCGGGAGCCTGACCTGGCTATCCGCGAGTTGCAGGCAGCGGACGGCTACCTGGACAGCGCGGCGCTGATCGAGACCGCCCGCGCCAGGACAAAGGACCGCGACATGCTCTATAAGCAAGCCACCGAGTTGGCAAGCGTGGGAAAGTGGTGGCAGGTTGCCCGCACGCTCCTGAAGATGCAGGAGGTCCAGAAGAGCCATAAGGACTCGGATGCCCTGCTCGCTCATGCCAGGGAGGTCAACGGCCCTATCTTCTATACCCATACGCCGCCGGACGGTATCTTCAAGGATGGCACGCGGTACTACGCCTATGATGCGCCAGATAAGGCGGGTATTTACGTAATCCAGGCTGACGGCGAAGATGGGCGGCAGATCGAGAATACCGAACGCTGGATGCCCACCTACGCCTGGTCGCCCGATGGCCGGAGCCTGGTATACAGCCTTCCGAGCGGCCCCCCCAGGCTCTACAACTCTACCAGCCAATCCGTCACGCGGTTGGCCCTGCCTGCCACGAGCAATGCAACCGCCATACAGAGAGCGGATTTCACGCCTGATAGCGATAGACTCGTTTTGAGGACAGCCGACACCGCGTTCACCTTCGACATAAGCCAGGCGTCCTCGGGAGATGTAGAGGAGATCAAGCCGGTATCGCAAGAGGGCAGGGCTGACTACGAAAGCAAGCAGATCAAAACGCTCACCCTGCTCACCAACGCCCAGCAGATGACCGAGGTAGCGATCCGCGTCTACACCAGCACCTCGCCATTGGTCCTCGCCACCGAGCGCGGCACGGTGGACGGCGCGCTATTCACCAAGGACCAGCGCTATCTCATGTACCGCGTTTGCGAGCTAACCAACGGCAATAGGACGTTCGAGTGCGCCCTCAGGCTGGCCGACCTCACCTCCCGACACCTGTACGTGCAGACGATCGCCGTCATCCCGGACCTGACGTTGAGCGGCTACGACGAGGGCTTGCTGGGAGAGTTTACGCAGGACGGCGAACACATCCTCCTGTTCATCGAGTACAGGGGAGACGCCGAATCGCTCGTGTACGACATCGCCACGGGAGAGACGAGCAAGATCGACCCGGACCTCTTCGCCGTGACGACCGGCAGGGGGAAGACAGATGTATACGTGGTCGGCACGGACTATCTGCTGGACGATTACGTGCCTGGCCTGCAATCGTGGCAGGGTAGTAATAGCCTGGGCCGTACTGCTCAGAACCTGCGGCGTCCCACCGACCGCTACACGAAAGTAAAGAGCCACTGGGTAACGATCACCCCTAACAACCGCTTCGCTCTCTCGCTCAATTCCCACATCTCCGAGAGCGCCCGCTACTACAGACTATCGGTCGCGCCGCTGACGTGGAACTCGGCGGAAGCGCCCGACGGCGGGCGGACCCTCTTCAGCACGAAAGCTCTCCCCCGCGAGTGGCTCCCATCCACCAGGATATTGGCGGACGGCTACACCCTTGTCGCCTCCGCAGCCCTCGATGCCTCATACATCCCCGACATCCACGCCTACAGCCTCGACGGAGAAGGCGAACCCGACGTCACACTCGTAGAAGCCGCCCACCTGCTGGACCTGTATTCGTTCCCGGAAGAAAAGTGAAGCGGGCGGTTGTCGGTTGTCAGTTGTCGGTTGTCAGTTGTCAGTTGTCGGTAGTAACATGATTACTGAATTTCACGTATTACCGACAACTGACAACCGACAACTGACAACTATCGTCACTTATCCTCGCGCGGAAGGTTCACCAGGTCGGTCAGGCTCAGGCGCTCCCACGGTCCGCCGGGGTCGAGGTCTGAGGCCCAGGCGTATTGGTCGCGGGCTTCGGAGTATCTGCCCAGGTCTCTATAGGCGCGGGCCAGGTGGAAGCG
>JBAURA010000692.1:0-7781 GCA_049580985.1 Chloroflexia bacterium | reverse complement strand
GCCACAGCCTCTACACCATTGGTGTGTCCGATGAACAGGCGTACTTCCTGCTTAGGGTGAGCATCGAAGAGACGTGCCGTAGCATCCCACAGACGTGCTGTATTGTCGTTGCTGCCGGTGAGTATGTATTTGCCGTCAGGCGAATATGCCACAGAATTTACCTGGTCAGTGTGTCCCCTGAAGACATGGAGTACATACCCAGTTAGAGCACTCCACAGACGTACTGTGTTGTCACTGCTGCCCGTGACTACATATTTGCCATCGGGAGAGTAAACTCCGGCAAGCACATCATCGGTATGACCAACGAGTCTAAATGTAGGGAATTCCAGGGTTGCTGCCCCTTCTAACGCAGCATCTGCTTCGGGTGAATATCGGGTGTTCATGGAGCGAATGCTGAGCAAAGCGATCAGTTCGGCATTGCCGTCCTCACGCAATAGTCTGTTTGCTTCCTCAGCTAGTCGCTGGGCCTCTAGCTCTCTCTGGCTCGCCACCGCAACGGTGGCATTATTGTTGGCCCTCGTGGCATTGGTGTCGGCTATCTCAGCTTTGCTCACGGCCATGTTCGCAAGGTCGAGTGCTGATGCGCACAAGGTCAGCGTTCCCAATATGAGACCTACCGCTAATACAAGTGCCCCTAAGCTCCTTTTTGCTGTGCGCTTTGTACGTGCAAGCCGACGTGCCATCCTGTGTTCACGTTCCCGTCTTTTCGTCTCTACATTTTGATCATTGCGGCGTTCTGCGACACTTGTCGCTATGTATTCTCGCTCCATAGAGGTCAGAGCTAGTCCACTTGGCTTGCCTGCATTTTCATCCAACTCTTCATATCGCGTCAGTCGAGTTCCACGCGCCAGAAAGCTTCTTTCCTTGTTAGCATTATTCCAATCACCAGCCGCTCTTCTTAGCTCGTCTCGCACCAGCAGATTCGGCCAGTAAGGAGTAAGCCATTCGCGGTGGAAGCGAGACCACTTGTGAATCAACGCGTCGTGTGCTATCTCCACTGTGGGTTCTTTTGTAACGGGATCGCTGTCAAAGGTGAGCAGTCGGTGTCGCCCGTATGCTCCGATTGCTGTTGTTAGAGCTTCACTGCTGATGTTAGGAGCTAAGGCGTCCAATTCGGCCCTGCGCACTCGCCGTGTGTTTTCTATACCCTCGTCTACTGTGACCAGACGAAGGAACAATTGTTTGACTACCTCTTGCTCATCTTTGATCATGCGTTCGTAGATATGGTCCGCCCGACTGGCTAACACGCCCTCCACCCCTCCAATCCTTTGGTACGCCTCAAGTGTCATTGTGCGTCCCTGGCGTTGCTCAAAAAGCTCAGTCAGTGCGTATTGCAGTTGAGGCAAGGCCCCGGACTGCTTCATCACGTCGGACATAATAAGTGCACATAATCCTGTTTCAAGGTCCACATCCTCACGTTCTGCTGGGTTGACAATGGCCCGCTCTAATTCCTGGGGATTTAGCGCCAATACTATCTCGTGGCGCTGACTTAGCATCTCCCGAAAAGTGCGATACTGAAATAGGCGGTTCTGATAATTAGTCTGCAATGTGATGATTATCCATATTCGGCTGTGAGGATCAGTGATGGTGGCATAGAGGCAGTTCAAGAATTGGGCCTGGACTCTGCGGCTCAGCTCGGGAGCAAATAATTCCTCGAATTGGTCTATTATTATCACCAGTTCAGTGCCATTATGCGGTAGCACAAGATTAGCCTCTCGTACTAACCCATGGTCGTCTCGGTTCAAGCGATTGAGTAGGTCCGCGGGCGGATGTTGGGCGATTGCAAGGAGTCCGGCCTCAAGCTCTTCCATTGGCTGTGTACCTGGCGTCATCTGCACTACGCACTGCCGCCTTGACCTAAGCAGATTCTTCTTTTCAAGGGCAGGTATAAGCCCAGCTTGGATCACGCTCGATTTCCCGCTGCCGGATGGGCCGATTACTGCCAGGAAGCGGGAGAAATCACCTTGCTCATCCATGCGCGCCAATAGTTTCTGCGTCAGAGCTTCCCTGCCGAAGAAATAGTTTGTGTCTTCCTGTGTGAATGCATGCAACCCCTTGTAGGGGTTACGTTTAGGACTGTGTGTGATCATGGTCTAGTCTGAGGTCTCGGCCTCATGGTAGCGAGGATCAACCGACTTCAGAGGCACGAAA
Organism: Chloroflexia bacterium; assembly: GCA_049580985.1. GTDB lineage: Bacteria > Chloroflexota > Chloroflexia > QHBQ01 > JADMIH01 > JADMIH01. The sequence goes on along the minus strand of JBAURA010000692.1, from coordinate 5,630 downwards.
TCGTGTGGTAAACCTGGAACGACCAATATATTCTAATAGTTGCTGTAGACCAGTATATTACCTCTATGTAAGAAAGTCAACGGAATCTAGTTATGGCCCAAGGCTAACGCAAATCCGAATGTTATATGAACAACTCTGCAATGTGGACAAGCGGCGAAGCACGAAGGAATTTGGGTGTTGGTGTTGCTGCTTTCAGCCCATGAGTGAATTCACCTATGAACATGCTGAGATCGACCTATTTTCGATTGACCTAGCCGTAGATAGCACACCAGGGACAAATTGAACGATGGGAGGCCACACTGGCCTCCCATCGTTCATCGGTTGATCTACCTATCTTCCCGGTGTGACGCACTCAGGGAAGAAAGTGTTAGCCACAATCTTACTTGCCTGGCCTCTGGTGGCATTCTTGCCGGGGCGGAAGTATGGTCGGTTGTCGGGAGGGTTGCACGGTTCACCTTCCCCACCACACGGGTACCCGTTCATGATACCCAGGTCAGTCAACCGCCAGATGTAGTCGTAGAAGGTGTGGCCTGGGGGCACGTCCTCGAACTGCTGTGCACCAGGGGGTTGGGTAAGCCCTGCGGCTTCCGCCACTATCTTGGAGATCTGGCCCCTGGTAATGTCGGCATTAGGTCTGAAGTATGGCAGGTTGTCTGGTGGCACGCACGGCTCACTTGTCCCTCCACATGGGTAGCCATTGATGATCCCCCTGTCAGCCAGTCTCCACACGAGGTCGTAGAAGGTGTGGCCTGGGGGTACGTCCTGGAACTGCTGAGAGCCAGCAGGCTCGGAGAAGCCAGCGGAGTTAGAGACTATCTTGGCTAGCTGCCCCCTCGTAACGAGGTTGCCAGGTCTGAAGCAGGGGTTACCGGCCTCGCAGCCTGAGGAGTAGCCGTTGATGATGCCCCTACAGGCTAGACATCGAATGTTGGCGTAGAAGGTGTGGTCTGAGGGTACGTCCGTGAACTGGAGCGGGCACGCCGTTGCCGTGGAGATAGCAGTGGAGATAGCAGTGGATGTGACGGTTGTCGTGCCTTGTGTGGGAGCAGTTGTCTGCGTCCCTGAAGGAGTAGACGATGGTGTGCGAGAAGGTGAAGGGGATGGAACTGGAGTTGATGTCGCGCCCATACATGGGTCGGAGTATTGTAGGATGAGGGTTTTGGCCGGGAGGCCAAAGCCTTCTATGTAATAACCCGCAGACCATACCTCGGTGGCCGATACCGCCGATACTCCGTTCAGGATACTCTGTAGGCGTCCGGGGCTAGGGCTTGGGATGTGGCTCCACGCCGTGCCGTCCCAATGCAATGATAGAGTCATGCTCCAATCGTTATCAGGATAGTAGCCTACTGCCCATATATCATTCGGTGACACGGCATCGATTGCATACAACTGGTGCTCTGTGGGAAGTCCAGGGCTAGGGCTGTGGATGTGGTTCCACGCCGTGCCGTCCCAATGCAGCGTCAGGGTATTGCGACCTTCTTGACCCACAGCCCACACGTCGTTTGTTGCCAACGCTACCACGTCAAGAAGATTAGTTACTTCAGAGAGGTTGGGGCTGGGTATAATGCTCCACTCGTTCCCGTCCCAGTGCATCGTGAGGGTGGCGCGGCCGTAGGAGTGGCCCACGGCCCACACATCGTTACTCGACACCGCCGACACACCCCACAATTCACTACCATTGGGGCTGACATTGGGATTGGGAATTATACGCCACTCACTGCCATCCCAATGCTCCGTCAGCGCATGAGGGAAGCCTTCGGACAGATAATATCCGACACCCCATACGTCATCATGCGAGATAGCGTCTATATCCAGGAAGATGTGAGTATCGGTTATGCCAGTCTCGGGGCCGGGGATTACGTTCCATTCTGTGCCGTCCCAGCGTTCGGCCAGCACCTTCGAAGCACCACCATTACTCTGGCGGCCTCCAGCCCATATATCATCCGGGGTGAGTGCGTCTATTCCATTAAGAATGCTGATACTTGTACCAGGGCTTGGAGCATCAACTATACCCCATTCTGTGCCGTCCCAGTGCTCTACCAATACGCCACGAGTTGCCCCGCCGTAATTCCCTACGGACCACACATCGTCATAGGATAAAGCTACCACATCGTGCAGGTAGTTGGTGCTGGTGCCGGGGTTAGGGCTGGAAACGATACGCCAAGCTAGTCCACAAGGAGGGGGTGGTGTGGGGGAAGCAAGGCCAGCCAGCTGCCCCGGCCTTGCCTGGAAAGGTGGGTGAGGTTTGTCTGTGGACAAACCAGCCGATGCCAAACATGCCAATCCCACCAGCCAGGCAGCTAGCACCGTAGCCAGGCCACCCCACAACAGACCCCTGGTCCGTGGTACCTTCTGGGACCTGCGCAAAGCGCCATGCTTCATACGGCCTGGCCAGTAGCTTTGTTGCATACTCATAGCGGCGCACTATGACGACTTTATTGCGGAAATACTACAGCAATGATATAGCAACGATGATCAAGTTAGCAAGTGGGTTGGGCTTGGGCAGACGTAGGCAGGTCCCCACGTCTGCTCAAGCGTCAAGACAACATGTGCAGTCAGCTAGACCAGCGTAACCTGGTGTGTTGGTCTATAAGTTGCAGCCTGGCGTTATGTAGTAACGCATGGCGAGCGTCTTGGGGGTGCCGGTATTGGAGTAGTCGTAATAGCCTACGGCCCATATATATCCGCCCGCACATATATTGGTGCCTGGCACGACGGCCACCGCAAAGAGCTGGTTGTTGTAATTGCTGGCGTTAGGGCTGGTGACTTGAGACCACGTACCGTTCACCCTGCGTGCGGTCAAAGTCTTGTGGGGCGGGTCTTCTGCCGATCCCACCGCCCATATGTCATTGTCGCTAACGGGCGCAACCCCAAGCAACACGTTAGCGCCATCTTCCGGGCTTGGAGTGGTCTCTACCGTCCAGTCCTCTCCATCCCAGTATTGGGCCTCAGTGTCTTTAGCACCCGTCTCAGGGAAGTATGTGCCGACGGCATGCGCCTGGTCTTCAGAGATGGCTGTGACCGCACCCAGCTGGTTGAAGTCTTCACCCGGTTGTGGGTGTGAAACTGCACTCCAACTGGTCCCATTCCAACGCAAGATTTTCGAGAACGTCTCCCCGGCAGATACGTCGTGGGTGAAACCTACCGCCCAGGCATAGTCATCCTCTAAAGCAGAAACGCCCCTGAGGTAGTTTTCTACCCCTGATTCGTTGGGGCTGGACACGATGCTCCAGGCTGAGCCGTTCCAGTGCTGTATGAGTGTGAACTGGCCTGTGCTGGTTGTGTAGTGGCCTACCGCCCATACATCGTTCGAGGCGCGGGCGGACACTCCCCTCAGGACACTGCTGGTTGCGCCGCTGGGGTTGGGGCTGGACACGATGCTCCAGGTCTCTCCTCCATCTGTCGAGCGTTCGATGAGGGTGGTAGCGCCTGCTATCGTCCAGTCACCGATATCCGCATTCCATGTCCTGGAAGACCCACCTTGATAGCCTACCGCCCAGAAATGCCTTTGGGGAGACGCGGAAGGCACTCTCGTTACAGCGTTCAGTTCGCTATGTCCTGACACGGACGGGGTGGACTTCTCCACAAAACAAGGGGTTTGCTCTTCGGTAGGTTCCCAAAGCTCCGCGAGCGGCTTATGGTTACCGGATACGTACTTGGAGCCTACGGCCACTACCGCATCATCAGCGTGGGCCGCTACCCCGAAGAGATAGTTAGTCGTACCGCTTGGGCTGTCGCTGCATTGTATTTCCCACTCATCTCCGGTTGCCTCGGTGGATGGTGCCATTATTGTGCTGGTGACCAACAGCACCAGGGTCATGAAGATGCTGACTATTGACGAAACCCGCCTTCGAACCCGCCAAGCTAACCTGGGTAATAACATTATAGCCATCGCATTTGCCTCCACCCAACGATTCGCCTGCGCCAATAGCGCACACGAATGCCAATGACCCTCCGATAGATAGGAAAATGCAACTATCTGGCACTTGTGGAGGGAATGGGTAGAGTATATAGGGGTGTGTGGGTCGTGTCAATAGGTATTTTGGCTTAGAGTAATGTCGATTTGCAGGTTGACATAAGCTATCATCAGGTGCTGTATAATACATACGTTAGCTGCTTGTGAGTGTCTGATACGTGAAAGGACGAAGGCATACGCGCCTTCGTCCTTGTCGTTTGTCCTTCCTGGCCCAAATGCTACCGCGAGGGTGTCACACACTCAGGGAAGAAGGTGTTAGCCACAATCTTGCTGGCCTGCCCCCTGGTGGCATTCTTGCCTGGACGGAAGTATGGGCAGTTGTCGGGTGGGGTGCAGGGTTCCCCTTCCCCACCACACGGGTAACCGTTCATGATGCCCAGGTCGGTCAACCGCCAGATGTAGTCGTAGAAGGTATGTCCTGGGGGCACGTCCTCGAACTGCTGTGCACCCACAGGTTGGGTCAGCCCTGCCGCCTCTGCCACTATCTTGGAGAGTTGGCCACGGGTGACATCGGCGTTAGGTCTGAAGTACGGCCTGTTGTCAGGTGCTATGCAAGGCTCGCCTGGACCACCACAGGGGTAGCCTGAGATGATGCCCCTGAAGGCCAGCCTCCAGATGTAGTCGAAGAAGGTAGACCCAACAGGTACGTCCTCGAACTGTTGAGGCCCGGCAGGGTCGGAGAAGCTGGCAGAGTTGGACACTATCTTTGCAAGCTGTCCTCTAGTGACGTTGTTACCAGGCTTGAAGCAGGGGTTGCCTGTCTGGCAGCCTGAGGAGTAGCCGTTGATGATGCCCCTGCAAGCCAGGCAGCGTATGTTCTCGTAGAAAGTACTGCCTTCAGGCACGTCGGTGAACATGAGGGTGCACGCTGTGGCCGTGGCGGTAGGGCTGCCAGGAGTGCTGGATGGCTCAGTCGTGGCGGTTGCGCCTCCCTGCGTCTGGGTAGGTACGGCTGTATTTGTGCGAGTAGAGGTAGCCACAGTGGTACTCGTGCGGGTGCTTGTTGGCACGGCGGGTGTGGTGGTGGCCGTGGCTCCTACGGGGGTAGGGGTTGCGCCACCGACGGGTATTACGTCGAGGAAGACGGCGGTGATGGGACCCCAGCTCTGGAAGCCGTCGTAGTTGTTCACGCCGCGCCCGCGCACGAAGAGGAGGTGACGGCCCACTGAGAGCGCGCCGGTCGGCACGCCTGCGTTCGCAGGTTCGGTAGGCTCGTCGAACGTGCCGTCGTCGGCGTTCATCGCCACGCCGGTGCCGCCCGCCCACGGTGGCGTGTCTACGTAGTACTCACCGGCGGCTACGTTCTGGAGGTATGCGTTAGGCTGGCCGTCGCTGCCGTACCAGGCGTAGTTGAGGGTGGCGGTGAGGTTAGCCGTCACGCCTTGCTCGACCACGATGGGCTGCGATGGCCGCGAGTTGGCGTCCGGCCCCCTGGTGAGCAGGTAGGGCTGGCGGACGATCTTGGCGTGGTGGAGTAGCGCGCCCTTGTTCTGGGGCCAGATGCCGGGGCCGACGTCGTGCGTGCAAGGCGGCCCGCCGCTGTCGAGGCAGGCGTATTCGGGGAAGAAGTCGTCGCCTGACAATTCAAGGCTGTATGCCGGGATGCCAAGCTCACCGTAGGCCCAGTTCTTCTCGTCACCATCCACGATGTAGA
>JBAURA010000691.1:0-6841 GCA_049580985.1 Chloroflexia bacterium | reverse complement strand
CAGAAGTACTCTGTCAAGTTGGCGGACACCCAGCGCAAGTCGGGCCTGAGCGACGCCCTCCGCTACGGCACAGCCACCATCGAAGAGATACCTTGCGTGCTGGCCGTGGCCGACTTCCGCTTCTTCGGAGGCAGCATGGGCTCCGTGTACGGCGAAAAGCTCGCCCGCGCGGGCGAGCTAGCCAGGGAGTTGGGCACAGGGCTTGTCACGATCTCCTCCTCAGGCGGCGCGCGTATGCAGGAAGGGATCTTCTCCCTCATGCAAATGGCAAAGACCACGGCGGTCACGGCCGAGCTGGCAGAGGCACGTCTCCCCCACATATCCGTGCTCGCCGACCCCTGCACGGGCGGCGTCACCGCCTCTTATGCTTCTTCCGCCGATGTAGTGATGGCCGAGCCGGGCGCGCTGATCGGCTTTGCAGGCCCCCGCGTGATCGAGCAGACGATCAAGCAAAAGCTCCCACCCGACTTCCAGACCGCCGAGTTCCTCCTGAAACACGGCATGCTGGATATGGTGACCCCTCGTCGCGAATTACGCTCTACAGTGGCCCGCCTCCTACGGCTCTATGCCGGGGACCAGGGGTCGGGGACCAGGGACCAGGAGAAAGCAAGCGCAGCCAGCGAAGTGTGAGGCGCGATACGCGAAGCGCGATACGTGATTCATAAATATCTCAGCGTTCTCTGCGCACTCTGCGGTGAAAAATACGCAATAAGCAATACGCAGTACGCAACATACAGATGGATCATTTCACCAACAACCGAAACCACACCCCCGTAGGGTCGTTGCGCGAGCACGTGCCGCCGGGCATCAGCCATGTACGCCCGCAAGTGCCACCCTGGAAGCGCGTCCAGATCGCACGCGACCCTGAGCGGCCTCATACACTGGACTACGTTACTCGCCTCTGCTCGGACTTTGTGGAGCTACATGGCGACCGCCTGTTTGGGGATGATGCCGCCATCGTGGGGGGACTGGCTTCATTCGAGGGCCAGACGGTGATGGTTATCGGCCAGCAGAAAGGTCGCAACACTAAAGAGAACGTCACGCGTAACTTCGGCCTGGCCCAACCGGAAGGCTACCGGAAGGCCGAGCGCCTGATGAAGCACGCGGCCCGCTTTGGCTTCCCGATCATCACCTTCATCGACACCCCCGGTGCCAACCCCGGTGTCGCGTCGGAGGAGCGGGGCATCGGCCAGGCTATCGCCCAGAACATCCTCGTCATGCTGGAGATCGCCGTGCCTTTCATAGCGGTGGTGATCGGGGAGGGCGGCTCAGGCGGCGCGCTCGCGATAGGCGTGGGCGACCGCATCCTGATGCTCGAAAACTCTATTTACTCGGTAGCCAGCCCCGAAGCCGCCGCCGCCATCCTGTGGCGCGACGCGGCGCAGGCCTCCTCGGCTGCCGAGACGATGCGGATTACGGCCCCAGACCTCCTACAGTTCGGGATCATAGACGAGATCGTGCCGGAACCCGAAGGCGGCGCGCACACTGACCCCGCGGCCAGCCTCGAAGCCGTGCGCGAAGCCCTAGCCCGGCATTTGGCCGACCTCCAAGCCACCTACGATCTATCCACGCCCGAAGGGGCACGCGCCCTGTTGGAGGCACGTAGGGAGAAGTTCCGGGTTATGGGGCGGTTTACCATTTCTGAATAGGTGAATTCACCGCAGAGAACGCAGAGGGCGCAGAGATTTCTTTGTGTCCTCTGTGTCTTTGGGTACAAAGCCGGATTCACGGCTTCAAACAACGTAAAATCCTCGTAAAGCTTCTGTAAACACCGTTGACCTGCCCGCATCACACCCTTACAATGCGATTACATACTACAGGAGCACACTATGAAGCATACTCAGCGCGTGATACCGGCAGCCATTGCCCTCTTGCTCGTACTTCTCCCGGCATATGGTGCCCGCGCCCAATCGTTCGCCGACCCAGCCTTCCAGGCGACCTGGGAGCGCACCGACAAGCCCGTGGCGGAGGGCGCAGTGTCGCGCTCGTTCTACTGGGGTCCGGCCCCCGGCTTCACCACTGCCGAAGAGTACGCCGAGGGAGTAGGGGGCAAGCGGCTCGTCCAGTACTTCGACAAGAGCCGCATGGAGATCAACAACCCTAACGCTAGCCCTACCGATCCGTTTTACGTCACCAATGGTCTCCTTACCGTCGAGCTTATCACCGGCAAGATGCAGGTGGGCAACATCAAGCTCATAGATCGCTGGCCCGCCCACATCCCGCTGGCCTCCGACACCGACGACTCTACGGCCCCCACTTATGCGACTTTCTCTCGCCTCCTCGACAATGTCGAAGACCGCACGGGCACGGCCCAGGTCAAGTACATAGACAAGGAAGGCAGTGTTACCGTCGTGACAAACACCCTGCCGACGCGCGAGCAGACTATCGCCTACTATGAACCTGCCACCGGGCACAACATACCGCAGGTGTTCTGGGACTTCCTCAACGCCTCCGGCCCCACCTGGCAGGGCGGCAAATTGGTTACGGCCCGCTTGAACGATCCGTGGTTTTATGCGGCGGGCCTGCCCATCTCGGAGCCGTATTGGGCCAGAGTGAAGATAGCGGGGGATACGAACACCGACGTATACATCCAGGCGTACCAGCGCCGCGTGCTCACCTACGTGCCCTCTCTACCCGAAGGCTTCCGCGTGCAGATGGGCAACATCGGCCAGCACTACTACGACTGGCGCTACCGCGATTCAGGTTTGCCGGGAGGCGCGCCACAACCCACCCCCGGCACCGCGAGCGGCCAAGTCAGCATTACCGGCGACGTCAAGACGCCCCTCACGCTCGACCTCGACGCGCTGGCTGCCAGGCCCTCCCACAACCTACAGGTCAAGTTCACCGAGCCTGACGATGCCCACACCTATCGCGGCCCGCTTCTCTTCGACCTCCTCCACGAAGCCGGAGGCGAGGGCGACGCAGGACGCGATCTCCTCACCCGCTTGATCGTAGTCACGGGCGCGGGAGGCAAGAAGGCGGTGCTTTCCTGGGGCGAGATCGACCCTATCTTCGCGGGGCGAGAGGTGATACTGGCTCACTCGCAGGATGTCAGGGCTACGTCCGCCGCGCTACCACGCCTCGTCATCCCCTCAGACAAATCCGGGGCGCGCTCGCTCCAAACCGTGTCCAACATCGAAGTGCGTAAGGTCCCTACGGCTACCACCGCAGGCACCGCCCTCAAGATCACCGGCCTCGTCAACAGGGAGTTGAGCATGACCGCCGCCGACCTCGCCTCCCGCAACCCGGTCGAAATCACGGTCACCTACCAGGCAGGGGGCACCGTCAACAGTTACAGGTACAAGGGCGTCCCGCTCTGGCAGATCCTGAACGAAGCGGGTGTCAAGCCTGCCGGGCCTAACGGCAATCTATCACGCTACGTCCAGGCTACCGGCAACACGGACGACCGCAATGCCATCGTCTCCTGGGGCGAGCTAGATCCGGCCTTCTCAGGCGTGGGGGTGCTCGTTGCTTACGAGCAGGACGGCGTGCCGCTGGGCGGTGGCCTCACCCGCCTGGTGGTGCCGTCCGATGCACGTGGAGGCCGATATGTGCCTTACCTCACGCGGCTTGAGTTGAAGGAGGCTGCGCCGTGACGGTGGACGGTGGACGGTGGACGGAGGACGGTGGACGGTGGACGGTGGACGGTAGACAGCGTGAAACGTACGTGACGTAAGACGGTCTACCGTCTACCGTCCACCGTCACCAGGAACTTTCTCCTGCGCGCTAGCGTTATACTCACCAGGAGGAAACATAACTAATGCGGAAAATCACAATCTTTCTAGTGTCGTCATTTGTGGCTGTGCTGGCCCTCACGGGTTGCGGAGGTGCGGGTGGCCCGACAGCGACACCTCAGCCAGCAGGCACGCCTACGGCGGGCATGGTCGAGGGGCAGGCTATGGTTGAGAGTGTGGAGGTACGTATCCTGGAGTCGATGCCGGTGCAGGTCCAGGTGGTCGTGAAGGGTAATCTGCCTGATGCCTGTACGAAGATCGGCAACATTACCCAGGCGCGCGACGGCGATAGTTTCAACATCACCATCGCCAGCACGAGGCAGGACGACCTTGTCTGCGCCCAGGTTATCACCCCCTTCGAGGAGACGATCAACCTTGACGTCACGGGCCTGGGGGCAGGGGCCTATACGGTCACAGTCAATGGTGTCACCGAGATGTTTGAGCTAACCGCGGATAACGTAGCGCCCTAATCAGATTGCGGAGTGCAGAGTGCGGAGTGCGGATTTTGGAAACGCGAACAGAGGGATTCACCGCAGAGAGCGCAGAGGTCGCGGAGGTTTTATTGGATAGGATATGCCAGGGTGCATAGGAGCTTTCGGAGGGATGGTCAGCGGACCAGGTAGGCTTCGAAGAGGGACGGGCGCTCCAATGCATAGCCGTCGAGCACGGGCAGTAGCGACTCTACGTCTACGTGTGGGACGTGTAGGGCTGATGCCGCCAGGCGTTCCGCCTGGTCCAGCTCTATCCTGTGTTCGGGTGCGGCATCTAGTGCCTCGGCCAGCGCGACGCGTATATCTTCGATAGCGGGTTGGGCCAGGAGGCCGGCTCCGGGAACGTAGGTGCAGCCCTCACCGCTCAATTCCTGGGCCAGGGCAAGCAGCTCGGTGCGCGAATAAGCCTGCAATCGTTCGGCCACTTCGGTTTCGGGCACGAAGCCGCGCGCCAGGGCAGCCGCGCGTATCTCTTCGAGCCGGCCATGGGCCGCTTCCTGCCGCGCTTCCCGGCTCCCGTAGTTGCGGTCCAGCAGGTTTAGCAGGTCGGTGGCGACCACCTTGTGTTTGTAGGGAACGACGGGGAAGGGTAGCCCTTCGAACGTAGCCACCGCCTCCTGGGGCACGGCGAGGATCATGGGCGCGTAGCCCTCGTGGGCGGCCAGCTTCTTCAGCTTGGCGACCTTGCGCTCCCGATAGCCGGGCGACCAGAACCCCGCGATCTCCATAAAGACCCGCGTATCGCCGCGCCGGAAGCCGAAGTCGGGGATGAGCACGACGCCGGGTGCGAGCAGCGGCTCCGGCTCTCGCTGCAAGGTCCACCCGTGCGTGTATCCTCCCTTTTGGAGCGACATGTACTCCTTGTATAGCCGCGCCTCCACCATGCTGTCGAACGACGGCTCTTCTCCCGAGCGCTCGTCCTCTCGCGCGACAGCCGAGCCGACCGAATATGGCGCAACCGTCTCGGCTACCCTCCCTTTGGTTGCTTCGTCCGGTGGGGTAGCATAGTCGAGCCTCGCAAGTATCTCAGGCGTGACGTGGAAGCGGTAATCCCTGTCGTGCAGGATGAGGTGGGCGCTGGCAGCCACGTGGCTCCCCTCGGCTTCGGGCATGGTAAGTAGAGAGCGCACCAGGTCCAGCGACACGTCGGCCAGCCGCCTCCCGTACTTGTCGGCTGTGCCGAACGCCTGCTCCGGCCCATATAGAGTAAGTAGGAACCCGGCATCCGACTGCTCGATGTCTACCATTACTCCGCGCCGCTTCGCCAGGAAATAGAGTCGCTTGAGGGGAGCGCCGGGGAGCCTGCTCATGGCGATCTCCACGCGGGTGGCGTGCGCCAGCAAAGTCTTGACCGCACCCCGGTTGTATTGCGCCAGCAGGTCGGGTGGGGTGGGTCGCTCGCCGGTGCGGGTGAGGAGCGCCACGCCTTCGGAGTCGAGGGCCGCAAGCAGGTCGATAAGCGCATGGGCGGGCGCGAATCCCCATTTGGACGCCAGGCCGGTTAGCAAAGCTTCGCGCATGCCTACAGGCGCGAACCCACCATACAGGTTGTTTGCCTCGTCCCACACCGCGAAGCGCACATCGGAAGGAGTCTCGATCCCGTGCTCCTTCAATGTCGCTAGCTGCACAGGCGTAAGCACATCCTCAAAGGTAGGCTGGACGAACGCATAGCGGGTAAGGAGGCAGGCTTCGACGCACCGCCCAAGCCTGTAATCGCCCAGGGCCTCCTCCAGGGCGCGCGTATCATACTCGCTGCGCGGTATACCTACGGATTGCTCGAACAGGTCAATCGCCTGCTCCAAATCTCGCAAGGCCGCGCGCCCGTGCAACAGCTTCGGCACGACCGCGAACTCGCCGTCAGGGTCGCGTATGCCGCGGCGTTTTAGATTGGATAGTGAAAAGAGCATACTTGTCTTTCACCACAGAGACACAGAGTCACAGAGATTTCTAATGGATTTTACATTCCTACATACATAGTTACTCTCTTGATTTCTCTGTGCCTCCGTGCCTCTGTGGTTCAGGGCATCTCGCGGGTGAGATTACTGCCGGCGTTTGGAGATACTTTCCTCGGTTGTTTCCTCGGTGACTACTTCGTAGAGGATGGCCTGCTCTTGCTTGGGGCGGAGGATGCGGCCCAGGCGCTGGATGAACTCGCGTTTGGTGGCGCTGCCGCTCAGGATGATGGCTACGTTGGCGTCGGGGATGTCTACGCCTTCGTTGAGGACTCGGCCCGTGGCGAGCTTGGTGAAGCGGCCTGCCCGGAAGCCATCCAGGATCGCTTTGCGCTCGGCTGGGGGGGTCTTGTGGGTCACGGAGGGGACACAGAAGCGGTGTGAGACGGTATCGACCAGTGCATTGTACTCGGAGAAGACCAGCACCCGGTCTTCCTTGTGCCTTGCCAGTAGCTCGCCTACTATGTCCAGCTTCCCTTCGGCGCTGAGGGCGATCTTGCGCGCGGCCTGGTGGGCCAGGAGGGCTTCGCGGGCGGCGGGGTCGTTGCCACTCCGCAGGATCAGGTGGCGCTCGTAGTCGCTGCCCGACCTCATGCTGATGTGCCTTGTGCGCAGGAAGGTCTTATATATCGTGGCGGCCTGCTCGTAGCGGGCGCGCTCGTCG
>JBAURA010000690.1:0-5590 GCA_049580985.1 Chloroflexia bacterium | reverse complement strand
GGCGGGCACGGGGACCCGCCCCTACGTTAACTTTACTCTTCATTGCCCGGCACTGGCAAGAAGCTTGCTAGCATATGCTCTTCTAAAACCCGCTCACCAACGAAAGGAACCTAGCAATGCGCCGATTACTTGCCCCTACTATCGCCGCCATCGCCGGCCTCATGACCCTTGTAGCGTGTAGCTCTGATGCGGGCTTACGGGCAACCCCAGTGCCCGCTATCGCCACCCCAGGAGCCGAACCCACTATGACCTCAACCTCGTCCAGCTACCCAAAGACAGGCCACGCCCCCGACTACTCGTGGGTAGCAGGCCGCGTGACCTTCACCACGATACAGGGCAGTTGCATATTCATCTTCATCGACCCCGCCGACATCCAGGCTTATGATCTCTCCCTCACCCCGCCTCCGGGAGGCATCCCCACCATCAGCGGCCCCTTCGTCAGTACTGCGGTCTCTAGCGACACGTCGCTACCCCTGCGCGACATCACCCCGCAGACCGGCCCCCAGCCCACCGAGCCTCCCACAAGCAGGTTCGTCCCTGGCGGCCCCGGCTGGGACCCCTCGAAAGTCAAAGACGGCGACTATATAGTCCTCGTAGGCAGGCTAGCAGGCACCGACGACCCCAAAGAGATGTGCCCCGGCGGCACCCACTACGTAGTTGACACCGTTGTACCGAACCCCTGAAGCGCGAAACGCGAGACGCGAGGCGCGATACACCTAAATAACTTGGCGAACCTTGGCGAACCTTGGCGCTCTTGGCTTCTTGGCGGTTCCGTCTCTCGCGTTTCGCGTTTCTCGTCTTACGGGTTCGCCTTCACCCTCTTCTTAAACGTAAACACCACCTGCGCCGTCACCCCCTGGCCCGACGCCACCGGCAGGACCGTCACCAACTCCCAACCATCTCGCCCCATGTTCTGCAAGCGGTCCCAGTCGGTCAGCCCGTCCGGCCCGCGCACTTCCCACATCTTCGTGATGCTCGGTTTGTTACCCATCACCCCCGCCATGTCCACCACCAAAATATTATAAGTCCATTGGTCCACGATACTTCTCTCCTTTCATCTATACCCAACAACCGACAACTGACAACTGACAACCGACAACTAACCCCCAATCAACTTCTCCAACACCCTCCCACGCCAGATGAAGCGCAGGCCGAACGCCCACACCGTTACCACTGCGAGTATAACCCCAATGTCCAACAGCCCCAACGGCTCAAGCTCGAAGAAGCTACGGAAGGGCGGCACGGCCATCACCATCACAAAGAGCGCCAGCATGATCCCCGCCAATACCGTTGGCCTCTTATCCCCACTGTACTCGTCGCCCCCCACCCAGCCCTTCGTGGGCGGCTCCACGAACGGGATCAGCACCAGCCCGCACAGCACCATCACAGTAGTCAGCACCGTCTGCGACAGCGGCGTGTCGTTCGTGAGCGCTATATACCCCAGGTAAACCTCCAGCCCCACGAACGCCGTCGTCAGCGAAGCGGGCAGCACGAAATGCGTGATCGCCCGTATCAGCCGCGCGGGCGGCTCTCCCTCCCGCGCCCACGCCACCAGCGCCACCGTCGGGATGCCCACCGTCAGGATCGCCAGTATCGAGTTGTGCTTGGGCGTGATCGGGAACTCCAGCGCCATCACAGAAGCGCCCACGATGATGAATAGCAGGTACAGAGTGCGCGTCAGCAGCAGCCTTACCACGTCGTACATCCCGTTGATGATCCGCTGCCCTTCTTTGAACGCGCTCGGCAGCACCCCAAACGAATCATTGAGCAATATCAGGTCGGCCACCCCCCGCGTCGCTTGGCTGCCGCTCTGCATCGCGATCCCCACGTGCGCCTGCTTCAGCGACAGCACGTCGTTCACCCCGTCGCCGATCATCGCCACGTACTTTCCGTCTTCTTTCAGGCATTGCACCAGCTTCTGCTTCTGCTGGGGCGTGATCCGCCCAAAGATCGTCGTCTCGTCCGCCACGCGCGCGAACTCATCCTCGTCCATCCCAGCCAGGTCGATGCCCGACACCACCTTGATGTCCTCCCCGAAACCCGCCTGCCGCGCCAGCGAAGACACCGTCTCGGGGTTGTCCCCTGAAATCACTTTCAGCCTGATCCCGGCCTGCGAGAACCCTTCTAGCGTCTGCCGCGCCTCCGGCCTCAATTCGTCGCTGAAGCATATCAGCCCCGCCGGGATCAAGCCTCGCGGCAGGCATGGCTCGTTCTTATCGTCATGCATCGGCATTACGTCAGGCACGTAGGCGAACAGCAGCACCCGCAACCCCTGCGCTCGCCATTCTTCTTGCTTCTGCTCCGCGAGGTCCGCCCCGGCCTGTAGCGCGGGCATCATCATCTCCGGCGCACCGAGCACGTAGCAACCACGCAGCCCCTCCTCATCGCACACCAGCGCGCTCCATTTCAGCGCCGAGGAAAAGGGCACCTCTCCCGCCAGCTTACGCTTCTGCCCCTTCAGCGCGGCCCCGATGGCGTCGGATGTCTTATTGCCCGCCGCCGTGTTGAGCGCGTAATCGCCCAGTACGCTCTCCAGCTTCTCCTTATCAAGTCCTAGCGGGTGCACAGCATTGAATTTGATGGCATTGGTAGTCAGCGTGCCCGTCTTGTCCAGGCATAGCACGTTCACATTGCTCAGCGACTCCACCGCGTTCGACTGCTGGATCAGCGCCCCCCTGCCCGACATCCGCACAGCCCCCACCGCGTAGGCCACCGTTATCATGAAGAACAACCCCTGCGGCACCAGCCCCACGATCACCGCCGACGCCTGCACGCCCCTCACCATCTCTACGCCCTGCCGTAAGAACGCCGACACGAGCATCAGCCCCAGGAGCGTCACCAGCACGATCAGTATGCGGATGACGAAGTCCACGTCCCTCTGCAAAGGTGTCTTCACGAGCCGGAACGCGCGCGCCCCCTCTGTGAGCTGGTTCGCTACGCTGGCCGCCCCCACCTTGCGCGCCACGTAGCGCGTCGTGCCGTTCACCGCGAAGCTCCCCGAATAGACCTCGTCGCCCGCCTTTTTATGTATCAGGTCTGACTCCCCCGTCAGCAGCGACTCGTCCGCATCGATCTCCCCGTCGCCCACCACCTCGCCGTCCACCACGATCTGGTCGCCTGGCCGTACCACCAGCACGTCGTCAAGCACAATCTCCGACGGATCAAGCGTCTTCTCGGCCCCATCCCGCACCACGGTAGCCTTCGGGCGCGTCAGCAGCGCGATCTTGTCCAGCTTCTGCTTCGCCCGCGCCTCCTGCACCACCCCCACCACCACGTTTATCAGCACCACCCCCGCCGTCACGATAGCGTCGTCCGGCCTCCCCATGATCACCAACACGATGCCGATGCTGAACAGAATCGTGTTGATGAACGTAAAGACGTTCTGCCGCACGATCTCAAGGTACGACCGCCCCGTGCCCCCAGGTGCTTTGTTCACCTCCCCCCGCGCCACGCGCGCCGCCACCTCCGCCTGGCTCAACCCATTGGGAGAGGTAGGCCTGGGCGGCGGGGTAGGTTGGCTAGGCTGGGTAGCGTCTAGCACACCTGTTGCTATAGACACAGTTGGTAGCTCCTCTAATTTCTTCATTTCCATAGTCGCCGGGCGTATATGAACATTCACGATTTGTAAAAGTAATGACCCTTGATCTATAGTCTAGACAGCCCGCAATGCGGGCTTTGCTCGCGTAGCACGTGGATTTATCCGCCGTGCGATGTGCTTACCTGCAATGCTGCATATGCCAGGGCCGCAAGCAGGTCATCTTTCTCAAGGTATGAATAAGCCTCCGAAATGTCATCATGGCTATACCCGCTCGCCATAAGCCCAACCAATGTACCAACGGTCACTCTCATCCCACGAATACAGGGCTTGCCGCCCATTACATTAGGATCTTGTGTTATTCTTGCCAGATTCTGCATAGCTTGCTCTCCGTAGATTATCGACCTTTCCATTGTATCACTTTCAGCCCTAAATGCTAACTTGCAGGCAAAAAGTCGCCCGGCAAACATTACGGGGTGGCCCTTCAGTTGTCCACTGGTGGCACCGCATACAACCTTGCTTCTAGGCTTCTGGCCGGACCAAATTACATACATAGACCGATTGACTCCCACCCTTTTCCACAGTATATTTGTTCTATATTTCCCCACAAGAGAGGACCAAGCCCATGTCAGAATTTGCCGAAAATAAGCCCGTGGAACCCACCCCATTCCCTTCCAATACAAGCGAAGAGAAGCCCGTAAACTTCATAACGCTTCTGCGAAACGCCAATTTCCGCAATCTATTCTTCGGGCAAATGATCTCGCAGATAGGTGACTACTTCGCTTTCCTCGCTATCTCCATAGTGGTCGCCACCACCATGGCGAGCAATGACGCTGAGGCCACCGGCATAGTGTCGGTCGTAATGATATCTATAGGGCTTCCCAGGCTTATCTTCGGCATCCTGGCCGGGGTCTTCGTGGATAGGTGGGACCGCCGCATGACGATGCTCGTGTCAGACCTGGTCCGGCCCGCCCTTACCCTGGCGATGATACCTGCCCTACTGTCGAAGAACCTGTGGGTCGTCTGCGTCATCGCTTTCCTGATCTCGGCGGTCGGGACCTTCTTTATCCCGGCCAAGGGAGCCATTATACCTAACATGGTGCCTACGGAGCACCTTACCGCCGCCAACGCTTTAATCCAAACGTCCTCCATGCTCGGCTTCTTCATCGGCCCAGGGCTTGCGGGCGCGACGTTCGCCCTCCTTGGGGCCGGCAACGCCTGGATAGCCTTCGTCATAGACGCATTCTCATTCCTCGTTTCCGCGCTGGCAATCTGGCTCATCAAGATGCCCAAGGAGGTCACCCAGGCAGGTCCGCGCACCGCCGAGGATTTGCTCGCGGCCTCCAGCGGCACTGCGTTGGGGCGCGTCTGGAACGAGTTGAAGGTGGGCCTCAAGGCCCTACTGCTCGACCGGACCATCTCCGTCCTTGCCCTCGTCTTCGGCCTCACAATGCTTGGCATCGGCGCTCTCAACGTGCTCTGGGTAGTTTTCCTCAAGTCGGCCTATGGCTATGGGCCAACCGAGCTTGGCTGGCGCTTCGCGGTCGTGGATGTAGCTTTCTTCGCGGGTATGGTCCTGGCGAGCGTGGGTGTAGGCAATTTTCTGGCAAAGCTGCCGCCCAAGTACTTCATCGTGTGGGGCCTCATCATTACCGGCATCACGATGGGTCCTATCGGTTTCGCGCCTGATTATTGGTTCGTGGTTGGAGCCTGGTTCCTCGTAGGCATCGCCGTCGCGCCTATCAACACCGGAGTGACCACCCTCATGCAGCTTGTGGTCCCCAACAGCCAGCTTGGACGCGTTGGCGGAGGTATTGCCACCGTCTCCGAAACCGCCAGCATTACCTCCATGGCCCTTGCGGGAGTCCTCGGTGCTCTCCTCGGTTTCCCTATCGTCATCGCCCTCTCAGGCCTTATGTGCATACTCGCCGGCATTCTTGCGCTGTTCGGCCTCCCCGGTATTACACCCAAGGACAAGGCTGACGAGAACCGGAACGCCTTTGACGAGGTTGACGCCCAAGTCCCCCAGGTGGCATAGTGCCACAGACGCAGAAG